>CAZRGQ010000059.1:0-16215 GCA_964599645.1 uncultured Lentisphaerales bacterium
CGGCGCGCCGTCGCCGCCGCAGCACGTATCAACCACGCAGCACAAAATTAAAAGTTAAGCGTTGAGAGTTGGCTGAACTGGCCCTACCCCATCTAAACAAAAAGAGCCCCTGCGACGAATCGCAGGGGCTCACAAGCTCTAGTCAGCCTCACTTATGAGGCTGGGCTGCAAGAGATTTAACCCTCGTTAACGACGGGAACAAACTCAATCACGGCCTTGAAGAACTGGTAGTCGCCGGGCGCGAAGTCGAAGGTATAGGTCGCTTCGGTCTTATCATCGTTGTAGTCAACCTTACCATCATTGCCCAGGATGTCTGCATAGGCGTTGAGATTCTGCTTAGCCAGCGCAACGGCTTCACCACCGAGGCTCTGCCAGCCGTAGAGGCGCAGCGAAGCCAGAATCTTGCCAGCCGGATAGGCACGGTCAGCCTGAACTGTGACGCTGACGCTATCTTCGGTAGCGCTGATATCGGTGATCTTGACGCTGATGGCGGCCTCCAGATTGGTGGCGGACAAGCCGTAGAGCTCCAGCTCGCTATAGGCAAGGGTGGGATGCTCAACGATATCCTTCTCCTTGAATCCCATACTCTTGAACCAGGCGATATCAGCAGCATCGTAGTTGCCCATCGTCTTGAAGAGAACCTCAATTGTGCATGCTGCACCAACAATCAGCTCATGCTGCTTCTCGCTATCGAGCGGCGTTACGGCGACGCTATCGACCAGGATCGAGTCGATCACATAGAAGTCGCTGGCGGTATAGACCAGCGTCGTGCTGCTGCCGTAGGGCACCTCAATGGTGGCGCTCTGGTCGTTGGCGCTGCCGCCGACCCAGTCGCTGCTCTGCGTTACCTCAAACGGCAAACCGGCACCGCCCGGCTCGTAGTCGGGCTCTTCATCTGTTACGACAAGGTCGTCGATGTAGCCCGTGCCCTTGAATTGGACGGAGGAAATACTTGTGGAACTCACGGTTGCTGCAGAGAGGAACCATGTTCCACCGTCTGGATCTACATCATCATCACCCGCCAAGCGATCGTCCCAAGTATTGCTGTATGCATTATTGGCATCGCTAATAGCTTCACTATTGAGCATAACTTGGCAAGCTTGAAAGCCTGAACCACCATTAACCAATTTAATAGTAAGGCGATACCACTCGTCTGCATCGATAATTTTTGATGTGACCGTGTTTGTGATAACCGGCCCCATCTCAGAATCGTATACCATATGATAAATGGCCAAGTTGGTGACACTTGACACCTCATCAATTTCGGTGATGTAGGCATAGGCAGCCACTTTAATCTCTTTGTCGTCACTCAGATCAAGCAGATCTTCGCTGGGGACAAACTGCACCAGTGTATCGACGTAGAGATCGCTCTCTTCAAAGCTCTGAGCCGAGGCAAGTTCACGCTTGAGCGTGCCGCCCTCGGTGACGAGCTGTAGCGCCTGCGGGCCGGGAGTGCCGGAAGCGGGGCGGCTGATGCCAGTCCGCTGGACAAAGTCGTTGGCGATCTCAACGATTATAGAGGCATCATCCTCCGTATCTGAAGACCAGCCGGACGCAGCGCCGGCCTCGATGATCTTGTCGCCGACCTCGTAGCCTTCGAAGTGCTCCTGTACGAAGTGCTCCTGTACGTAGTTACTGGCTAAAGCAGTCCCTACGAACATGGCAAGAGCCAGCGCCAGAGCGCCTTTGGCTATCGTTTTGTAGTTCATGGTTAACTCCGTGTGTTCAGTTGTTAATAACAGCCCGGGGCACACTCGCGCCCAGAGCCCTATTGCGGTATGGTGCAAGTTTAGGCTTTTCGGGGGGGGATGTCAACCCCTCTGTAAAATTATTTTTTCCTGCATGAGGGCGACGCCGGCCGAGGTGCCGAGGCGGGTGGCGCCGGCGGTGAGCAGAGCGGTGGCGTCGGCGAGGCTGCGGATGCCGCCGGAGGCCTTGACTTGCGCCCGGCCGGCGACGGCGCTATGGAGCAGGGCGACGTCGGCGACGGTGGCGCCGCCGGCCAGGCCGGTGGAGGTCTTGACGAAGTCGATCCGGTGCGCCACCGCCAGACGGCAGGCCGCGCGTTTGGCGCGCTCGTCGAGCAGCGTCGTCTCGAGGATCACCTTGCTGGTGGTGCCATATTCGGCGCAGAGTTGGGCCAGTCCCTGCAGCTCGGCTTCGATCGTATCGTAATGCCCCTCCAGCAGCGAGCCGATGTTGAGCACCATATCGAGCTCGTTGGCCCCCTGCTCGATGGCGTGCATCGCCTCGAAGAGCTTGACGCTGAGGATATTCTGTCCCAGCGGGAAGCCGACGACACTGCCGACGCGCACCTCCGAGCCGGCGAGGTGACGCGCCGCCTGCGCCACGTGGCAGGGATGGACCATGACCGAGGCAAACTGCCAGGTCAGCGCCTCGTCGCAGAGGCGGGCGATAGCCGCCGTGGCGGCCTCCGGCTTGAGGAGGGTGTGGTCGATCACGCTGTTGAGCCGCGACAGCAGCTCGGTGGCAGGCAGAGGGGTGGTCATAATGTGTATTATAGTAAGGCAAACGACGCGCGGCGACAAGCCCTGAAAGGGCGTGACATAGCTCATGCGCAGGAGAACCAAGAGTGGCCACAAATCGGGGTGGGCTGACGCGGTGGGAAAAGAACCGCGAATCTCCGAGAGCTGTGGGCGCAAAAGCGCAGCCGCAGGGGCACAGCTTATGCCTCCGATGCCGAAAGAATCGAGGGAATCGAGGAAGTCGAAGGAATCGATTCAATCGACTCAATCGATTCCATCAAATGGCGCAGCGGGGCGGGGCGGAGCGCCCCACCCCCGGCGGCAGAGGACTGCCGCCCTCCACGGCACGCTTGGAGAGCGTGCTCTACCTGGAATCCAAAGCCGGGCAAAATTGAGCGATTAGCGACCCTGCGACAGCAGGGGCAATTTTGCACGGCTATCCGTGATCCGTGGTTAAAAAACAAAAGGCCTTAACAGCAAAGGGCGTGTTGGCTGACGCGCTGCTGCGGCGGCGGGGTGCCTTCAGGTGCCGCGGCGGCCCTCGAAGAGTTCGAGGTGCAGGCGGTAGGCGTAGCTGAAGCCGTATTCCAGGCAGAGCTGCACCACCTCATCACGGCAGATACGGCTGGCAGCGGCATCGGGCAGGGTGAGGGGCATCAGCAGCAGGGCGTCGGGCGCCAGGGCGCGGCCCAACGCCGCTTTCAGCGCCAGAATCTGCGGCAGGTCGCGCCTGCCGGCGCAGACCAGCTTGAGTTGGTGGTCGCCACCCGCCAGCCAGCGCCGGATAGTAGCCGGATCGGGCAGTGGCACCTGCGGGCCGGCATGGTGCAGCTTGGGACTGAGCGAGGCGAGGTGACAGACCAGTCCGGCAGGCGGCGGATTGGTGGCATTGGTCTCGATCGTGATATGGAAACCGCGTTGGGCCAGACGCTGCGTCAACTCTACCAGCGCCTCCGGCTGCAGGGTCGGTTCGCCGCCGGTGATGACGCAGTGGTCGGCCTGCGGCCAGGCGGCAAGCTGCGCCATGATCGCCTCGAGCGTGAGGTCGCTGCCGGCGGCGGGGTGGCGGGCGTAGGCGGTGTCGCACCAGTTGCAGGCGAGGTTGCAGCCGGCGGTGCGGATGAAGAGCGAGGGACGGCCGGTCAGGCGGCCCTCGCCCTGCAGCGAGTAGAAAATTTCGGAGATAATCACTGTTGTATTGCGCTTAAGTGGTATCGGCGCGCCGTACGCTCTTCTCGCCCAGGTTGGCGCGCAACTGGTCGATCGTCTGGCTCAACCGTTCGCGGCGCTCGCGTTGCGACGGCTGGTCGGCGGCAAAGGTGAAGAGATCGGGCTGCTCGGCAGAGCGCTCATCAACCAGACCGCTGACGCCAAAGCCGATCAGGCGTACCGCCTGCAGCAGCGGCTCGGCCTCAAAGAGAGCCAGCGCCAGCTCACGCAGGGTGATGTCGTCGCAGGCGGCCGGTGCCAGGGGGCGTTGCCGTGTAATCGTCTTGAAGTTGGACCAGCGCAGCTTGATACGACCGACGGTGGCAAAGCGGCCGCTGGCACGCAGGCGCTGGCCCACATCCTCTACCAGATCGCGCAGCGTCGTCCGCAAGAGCGCCCGGTCGCGACAGTCTACGAGAAAGGTATGTTCACGCGAGATCGAAAGCTCCTTCTGGCCGGTCTCCACCTCACGCGGATCGTCGCCGTGTGCCAGCCGCAAGAGATGGTCGGCCACATGCGGTCCCGTCAGGGAGGTGAGGCAGGCGCGGGAGAGGCGTTGCAGATCGCCGATCGTGCGGTAGCCGTGCTGTTCGAGTGTGGCGCGCAACACCTTGCCGACGCCCCAGAGCCGTCCCACCGGCAGCGGCGCCAGAAAGGCGAGGATCGCCTCGCGCTCACGCGGTGCCTGCAGCAGGCCGTCCGGTTTGGCCAGTTCGCTGCAGAGTTTGGCCAGGAATTTGTTGCCGGCCACCCCTACCGAGGCGGTCAGTTGCAGCTCGGTGGCGATGGCTGCCCGCAGCTTCCTGCCGATCTCGACAGCGGTGCCGAAGAGGCGCTGCGCGCCGGTGACATCGAGGAAGGCTTCGTCGCAGGCGATAGGCTCGATCAGCGGGGTAAAACGCTCCAGAATCGCGTGCATCCGGCGTGAGACGGCCAGGTAGCGCGGCATGTCGACCGGCAGAAAGATGCCTTGGGGACAGAGACGTCCCGCCTCGCTCGAAGGCATTGCCGAGCGCACGCCGAAGCGTCGTGCTTCGTAGGAGCAGGTCGAGACGACGCCGCGCTGGTTGGGGGGGGAGCCGACAATTACCGGCAGACCGCGCAGTTCGGGACGATCACGCTGCTCCACCGACGCATAGAAGGCGTCCATATCGAGATGCAGAATTTCACGTGCATCCGACATTACGGCGCAAAGATGCGGCGCAGCCAATACTGCGCATCGAGGGCGTTGCGATCGAGGGAGGAGTCGATGGCGTTCGGCCCCTGGAGATCGACCAGATCGCTGAGGAGCTGGAGTGTGGCGTCGAGGATGACATCATCTTCGCGCTGTTTGCGATCACGCCGGCGGCGACCGGCAGTCGGCTCCTCCTCTGCCGCATCGTCGCCCTCGGCCGCCGCCTCGGCCTGTTGCAGGGCGCGTTCGGCGGCATACTCCCGGTAGCGGGTTTCGTAATCGAGCGGCAGCGAGGTCTTGTCGCGGGCTTCACGCACGTGGTTGACGCTGCGGAGATGGCGTTGGTAGCGCTCGTCGGTGGCGAGACGGGCTTGCAGGTTGCTGGCCAGAGTGGGCACAAAGGGCTGGATGTTGTAGACGGGCGAGTAGTCGGTCGAGGCGATCTGGTCCCAGGGGATGGCATTGGGGAGTTTGTCTTCACCGAGATCCCAATGTTCGAGTACCGAGGGGAGGAGGATATCGGCTTCGACGCCATGGAGCTGCGTCGAGCCGCCGGAGATGCGGTAGTAGCTGGCGATGGTGACCTTGAGCGAACCGAGACGCGGATCGGAGGTGGAGAGGGGGATGATCGTCTGGACCGTCCCCTTGCCGTGGGTGCGGCTATCGCCCACGATCAGGGCGCGACCATAATCCTGCAGCGCTGCCGCTACGATCTCAGAGGCGCTGGCGCTGGCACGGTTGACGAGGACGATCAGGGGCTTGCGGAAGGTGATGGCGGGATCGCGGTCGACGTGCACCAGGAGACGCCGCCCTTCGCGCTGCTGTACCACCGGACCAAGGCGGATGAAACGTCCGGTGAGGTCGATCGCTTCACGCAGCGAACCGCCGCCGTTGCCGCGCAGGTCGAGGATCAGGCCCTCGATCTCATCGTTCATGGCGGTGATGATGTTGGCGATATCGAGGGTGCAACTGCGGAAATCGGGGTCTTTGCGGTTGGAGGTCATTGAGCCGTAGAAGGTGGGCAGGCGCACCACGCCGAGGGCGCGTTCGCGGCCGTCGGCGAGGGTGACACGGGCGACATGGCCGGTAGCGGCCTGCTCTTCGAGGCGCACGTCGTCGCGGATCAGATCGATGAGGCGGGTGGTGCTGCCGCTGGGGTCGTCGGCGCTGATCACCTGCAGCACCACGCGGGTGCCTTTGGGGCCACGGATTTTGCGGACGATTTTGTTGAGCGGGAGGTGGAGCACATCCTCGATCGGTTCGGTATCCTGACCGACACCGATGATCTTGTCGCCGGGAACGAGGCGGATATCGCGTTCGTCGCGGGCGGCGGGTCCGCCGGGGATGATCTCGTTAATCTTGGCGGCGCCATCTTCAGGCGAGAGGAGGGCGCCGATGCCGCTGAGCGAGAGGTTCATGTCGATATTGAAGTCTTCGACGGCGGTGGGCGGCATGTAGGTGGTGTGGGGATCGTAGGCACCGGCGACTGCGCCGAGGTAGCGTTCGAGCACCCAGTCGGCGTCGCTATCGTCGATCACGATCTTGAACTGCTCATAGCGTTTGCATAGAAACTCTTCAGGGGTGGGGATCGGTACGCTGTTGGTGGTGCCGGCGTTCGGTTGCAGCAGGGGGGCCGCCGGCTCTATTGTCCCGGGCTCCGGCTCCTCGACTGCGGGGGCGGCGGCTTCAGGAGTCTGCGCGGCAGTAGTGGTGTTGGTGGCGGTGGCGCGTTCGAGGCGGTTGGAGGCCGACCAGGCGCGGGATATCTGATAGGCGAGATACTCATTCTTGATGCGTTGCCGCCAGAGGTCGTCCTGTGCGGCGGGAGTGGCAGGCCAGGGGGCATCTTTGCGTTTCCAGTCGTAGCTCTCTTTAACGGAGAAGTCGAGACCTTGGGCCAGCGAGTTGGTGACGAAGTGGTAACGTTCGGCGAGGCGCTGGCGGAAGCGGGCGTGGACGGTGTAGGCGAAGTCGAGGTTGCCGTCGCGGAGGTAGTCGTCGATTTTGTCGCGCTGGGCGGCAAACTCATCGATATCCGACTGCAGGAAGTAGGCGCGGTCGTAGTCTAGCATTGCCAGGTAGTTGGTCCAGGCACGGGCCGAGAGTTGGTCGTTGAGCGGGAATTGCAGCAGGTGGGCCTGAGGCAGCGCCCAGCCGACGGTGCGGGCGATCTGGGCGAAGTGGGCCGGCGGTTCAAGGGGGGGGATGGCGTTGCCAGCCGGCGGCTGATCCGCAGTAACAGGCGGATCAACCGGAAGCGTTGGCGCTGCCGTGGTGGCCGGTTGCGGCTCAAGCAGCGGTTGCAGCTCGTGGGCGCGGAGTCCGGCAGCCAGCAGCAGCGCTGCGAGAGGAAGGGTGAGTTTTTTGTATCGCATCTCGGTTATCCCTGTTGGGCAAACATGGCAGCGAGCCGGTTGAGGCGCTCGATCTCGGCCTCCAGCTCGGCACGCCGGGTGCGTTGCTGCTCCACCACCGCCTCGGGAGCACGGGCGACGAAGCTCTCGTTGGCGAGCTTGGCCGTGACGCCGGCCAGATGTTTGTTGGCCTGGGCAATCTCGGCGGCAATGCGGTCCCGCTCGGCGGCGAGGTCGACCAGGCCGTCGAGCGGCAGATGGATGGTGCCGAGCTTGACGAGTGTGCCGGGCATACCGCGGGTGGTGGCATCGCTGGCGATCTCCAGCTCGCCGGCACGCAGCAGGGAGGCGATGGCCGCAGCGTCGGCCTGCAGACGCGCAGCGGTAGCCGCGCTATCGGCCACCACGACATAGCGAATCTGGCGCGTGGGGGCGATGCCATACTCGGCACGCAGGGCGCGTCCGGCGGAGATCAGCTCATGTTTGGCTGTCACGAAGGCGGTGACCTCGTCAGAGAGTCCCCAGGCGGCTACCTGTTCGGGAGTATAGGGTAGCGGCCACGGTGCGCGCATGATCGACTCATCAGCCAGTCCATACCCCATGGCGTGCCACAACTCCTCGGTCAGGAAGGGCATAAAGGGGTGGAGCAGGGCGAGGCTGCGGGCAAAGACATGCGTCATGAGGCGTAGAATCTGGGCGCGACGGGCGGCGTCGCCGTCAGGGCTCAGGCCGCTCTTGGCATATTCGAGATACCAGTCGCAGTAGTCGCTCCAGAGGAAGTCGTAGAGGCTGCGGGCAGCGTCTTGAAAGCGGAACTTTTCGAGGTTGTCGCCGATCGTCCGGGTCACAAGATCGAGACGTGCCAGCAGATGGCGATCATCGTCGGTCAGCAGGGCCGCCTCAAACTGCGGCGCTTCGCGTGCGGCCCGGTAGCGGTCGATCTGCGGCGCCTTGTCGAGATGGAGCTGCATAAAGCGGGCGGCATTCCAGAGTTTGGTGCCGAAGTTGCGTCCGATCTCGAAATCCTGTTTGTCGATCTTGACGTCCTGCCCCAGGGCCGTGATCATCATCATGCTGAAGCGCAGGGCATCGGCGCTCGTCTCGCTGATGATCTCGAGCGGGTCGAGCGAGTTGCCGAGGCTCTTGCTCATCTTGCGCCCCTTGCCGTCGCGCACCGTGCCGTGAATGTGGATGCGGCTGAAGGGGATATCGCCCATGAACTTGAGGCCGGCCATGATCATGCGGGCGACCCAGAAGAAGATGATGTCGGGGGCGGTGACAAGATCATGCGTCGGGTAGTAGAACTTCAGGTCGGGATTGTCTGCCGGCCAGCCGAGGGTGCTGAAGGGCCAGAGCCAGGAGGAGAACCAGGTGTCGAGCACATCCTCCTCCTGGGTAATGACGGTGCCATGACACTTGGGGCAGAGGGCAGGCGTCTGGCGGGCGGCCCACTCATGGTGACAACCGCTGCAGGTATAGACGGGAATGCGGTGGCCCCACCAGATCTGACGCGAGATGCACCAGTCGCGGATATTCTCCAGCCAGTCGAAGTAGACCTTCTCCCAGCGGGCCGGCACAAACTCAATGCGCCCACTACGCACCGCTGCGATGGCCGGTGCTGCCAACGGCTGCATGCGCACAAACCACTGCTGCGAAAGGCGCGGCTCGACGACGGTATCACAACGGTAACAGTGGCCGACGGCGTGCTGGTGGTCTTCGATCTGCTCCAGCAAGCCCAGCTCCTCCAGATCGGCTACGATCTTTTTGCGACAGGCAAAGCGGTCGAGCCCGGCGTACGGTCCGGCGGCTTCGTTCATGGTGCCCTCCCCCGTCATGACGTTGATCGCTTCGAGGTTGTGGCGCTGCGCCACGAGGAAGTCGTTGGGATCGTGGGCCGGGGTGATCTTGACCACGCCGGTACCGAAGGCAGGGTCGACGTAGTCGTCGGCCACAACGGCCAGCGGGCGGTTGAGCAGTGGCAGGATGACGCGTTTGCCCAGCAGCTCCCGATAGCGTTCGTCGGCGGGATTGACGGCCACGGCCGTATCGCCCAGCATCGTCTCAGGACGGGTGGTGGCTACGACGATATGGCCGCCCCCTTCAATTGGATAACGAATGTGCCAGAGGTGACCTTTGGTCTCCTGATGTTCACTCTCCTCATCGGCCAGGGCGGTGTGGCAGCGCGGGCACCAGTTGACGATATAGTTGCCACGGTAGATCAGCCCCTCATCATAGAGGCGGCAGAAGACCTCGGTCACGGCGGTCGAGAGCCCCTCGTCCATGGTAAAGCGTTCACGCGACCAGTCGCAACTGGCACCGAGACGTCTGAGCTGACGCACGATAGTATTGCCATACTCGGCCCGCCACTGCCAGACGCGCTCGATGAAGGCGTCGCGTCCCAACTGGTTGCGGCTGCTACCCTCTTTACGCAAGGCCCGCTCCACCACATTCTGGGTGGCAATACCGGCGTGGTCGGTGCCGGGTATCCAGATGGTATTGCGTCCCTGCATACGCCGCCAGCGGACGATGATATCCTGAATGGTGTT
This sequence comes from uncultured Lentisphaerales bacterium, assembly GCA_964599645.1. Lineage (GTDB taxonomy): Bacteria > Verrucomicrobiota > Kiritimatiellia > RFP12 > JAAYLN01 > JAAYLN01. Next base: position 9,770 of record CAZRGQ010000059.1, read on the forward strand.
GTTGAGGGCATGGCCCATGTGAAGGATGCCAGTGACATTGGGCGGCGGTATGACAACCACATAGGGGTTGCCACCGCGTGCGGCATCGTCGCGGAAATGCCCGTTTTGTTCCCACCAGGCATACCACTTCGCCTCAATGGCTGCGGGATTGTAGTGCTTGTCCATGAGAGATAATTCCTGAAACAGTATAGCATAGCATGATATAGGCTGTGATGGAATCTGGTTTTTTTGCCTTTTATACTTGCCTTCCCGGTCTAATTATGCGAATATGCCGCACTTGACAAAAGTAGACAGGGATGAGTTATGCCCTTTTTTAATTTGACCCCCTTTAGTACCTTGAAAAACAGCACTTCCAGACGTGCCGCCTTCACCCTGCTTGAGATGCTGGTGGTTATCGCCATCATCGGCTTTCTGGCGGCCGCCCTGATGGCCGGCCTGCGCAGTGCGCAACGTCAGGCGCATACGACGCAGTGTCAGGCGCGCTTGAAAAACCTCCATCAAGCCTGCATGAACCACTTGGCCGACACCGGCACATACCCTTTTGCCGGCTCTCACGAATTTAGAGACCCTGTTTCCAAAAACTACAGAGAACACAAAGGCTGGGTGGCCTGGGTGCGCAAAGATGGGGCCCAATCCGGCAAAAAAAACAATCCCTGGAGTGAAGATAACACCAAGACACATGCCGATCAATTTCAACATGCCTCCTGGACTGGTGCTGAAGTTGAGCGCTCCATCAGGGAGGGGTCGATCTTCGAATATATCGGTCGCGATCCTACAACCTACCGTTGCCCAACATTCGCTACCCGCCACAATATCAACACCAAAACAATCATCCGCTCCTATCAGATGAATCAGTGGTTCGGGTCGCGGCGTAATGAGCCTAACCGCGGCAGAGAGCCTCATGATTTTCAAATCGCCAACAAGGAGCCGAGTCGTATGGGCTATCTGGCCGAACTGGGGCCGCTTGGCGAATTGGATCTTGAAGCCAACACCAAAGTATACACTGGCGAAGAGTACAAAAAGGGCAAGCGAAGCGCCATTCATGGTGACTCGGTATGGGAGTATGGAGACGACGAACGTTACGGACTCTACCATCCCAAAGCGGGTGCGTTGCATGGCCATGTCATCTTCGTTGACGGCCATATCGAGTCGCTTACCGCTGTCGACCATGAGTCCCAAAACAGTAAATTAGGCAAGGCAACATTTTAGACCACCATCTGATATGGCTTCCAGCGCCTCCCCATCTTCTCTCTCTAACCCCTTGATCTGACCCACACACAATGGCCCTCAAGAAGACCAAACAACCCCCTTCCAAATCGACCCAACCAGCCGCTACCGCGGCCAAGGCCACTGCCGCCGGCACCGGGAGCAGTGACGGCGGTAGCGCCCCCCAAAAGAGCACGGTGACGAGGGCTGCAACCGACAGCGATCAGGAGCCGACCACGAAAACCACCAAACCGCCTGCCAAGACCAAAAGTACCAAGACCAAGGCTGCGACACAAGCTGCCACCACCAAGGCCACGACTGCCAAGGCAAAAACCGGCGCTAAAGCCACGACGGCCGGTTCAACTGCAAAATCACCACCTGCCAAACCCAAAGCCGCCGCCAAGGGTAAAGCTGCGCCATCGACGGTTGCCGTTAAAGCCGCAGCCAAGCCTGCTGCCAAATCTGCGACTACCACGGCCAAAGCAGCCCCCAAGAGCGCCGCTGCAAAAACCGCATCCACCAAGGCCAAGCCGGCTACCGAGCCCAAGGCCGCGGCCAAGGGCAGCGCCGCCAAGCCGGCCGCAGCCCGGGATAGAGCGGCCGCCAAGAGCAGCGCCAAGCAGAAAGCCGCCAAATCAACCACGAAACAAGCTGCAACCGCCACCAAGCCCAAAAAAGCCGCCAAAGAGAAGCCGCCTGCGCCGGTCGTTGAGGCTGTTATCGCACCAGAGCTCGACGCCTCGCCACTGGCGCTCGATGATGGCGCCCTGCTCGACGACTCCGATCTGCTCGAAGTCTTGCCGGTTGAGGCCCTGGACGACGATAAAGACCTCGACGATGTGCTGGTGCTGGACGACATCTCGGTGGACGATGTTGACGCCCTCGATGAGGAGTTTCGCGATCTATCCGACGATGATGATGATTTTGACGACGACGAGAGTGGCGACCGTACCACCGACGCCATGGGCTTTGACGATATTGCAGCCCTTGAACTCGATGAACTTGGCATCACTTCCGACCAACTGGCCGCCAATGCACAGCGTGAAGAACGCAACGAGCGGATCAAGGGGCTGATCAAGAAGGGACACGCTCAGGGCTACCTCACTATCGACGACATCAACCGCGGTCTCCCGGAGTCGGTCATCAAGGATACCGAGATCGAAGCCTATCACGCCATTCTGCGTGGCATGGACATCGATATCATCGAGACTTCGGATGTCGACAGCTATCGCCAGGAGCTCGAACGCACCGGCTCGCTGGGACGCAGTGCCAAACTCGACTTTTTTGACGATCCGATCCGCATGTATCTGCACCAGATGGGGCAGGTGCCGCTCCTGACGCGTGAGCAAGAGGTGGAGATCTGCAAACGGATCGAGGCCTCCGAAATCAAAGTGCGCGAGCTCGTCAACCACTTCGGTTTCACCGCCCTCTACAGTCTCAATCTGCTCGACAAGCTCGAGACCGGATCGGAGCGCTTCGACCGCATCGTTACCGACAAGTTTGTCGATAGTCGCGACGTCTACATCGAGCGCCTGCCCAAGCTGCGCAAGGCGCTGCGTACCAGTTTCGACAAGCTGCAAGCCGCTCACTTGAAGTGCGTGGCCGCCAAGGGCGACAGCGCCAAACTGACCCGCGCCCAGCGCAGTGTTGAGACGGCCCGCGCCGGGCTGCAGGCGGCCATCGGCGATCTGGCCCTCAAGCAGAAGATGATTGAAGGCATCTGCACCGAGGCCGAAGAGCGTATCTACCGCACCTATCAATCGTTGGCAGGCGAGTGCAAAAGATTGGCCCGTCCCCCCAGAAGCCAGAAAAAGAGCCGCATGATCGCCGATGCCAAGAGCCGTATGGCAGCGCTCGAAAAAGACTTCTGTATGACGCCTGAGGAGTTTATCGCCGAGTTCAAAATGCTGCGCGAGGCGTTGCGGGCCGGCCAGCAGGCACGGACCGAGATGGTAGAGGCCAACCTGCGCCTCGTGATCAGTATCGTCAAAAAGTACATGAACCGCGGCCTCTCCTTCCTCGACCTGATTCAGGAGGGCAATACCGGCCTGATGAAGGCCGTGGAGAAGTTTGAGTACCGCCGCGGCTACAAATTCAGCACCTATGCCACCTGGTGGATCCGACAGGCTGCTACCCGTGCCATCGCCGATCAGGCGCGCACCATCCGCATCCCGGTCCACATGATCGAGACGATCAACAAGCTCACCCGTGTCCAGAAGAAGCTGGTGCAGGAGTTGGGGCGTGAACCCACCCCTGAAGAGACAGCCGAGGAGATGGAGCTGCCGGTCGACCGTGTCCGGGCCGTCTTCCGCATGGCACAACATCCAATTTCGTTGCAGAGCCCCGTAGGCGACGGCGACGATGCCCACTTCGGCGATTTCCTCGAAGATAAGTCGGCCGAAAACCCCTCTGAAATGACCGCCTACAGCATGCTGAAAGAGCGGTTACAGGAGGTGCTGGCCACTCTGACCGACCGTGAAAAACAGGTGCTCGACTTCAGGTTCGGCCTGACCGACGGCTATTCACGCACTCTGGAAGAGGTTGGCAAGCAGTTTAACGTGACGCGGGAGCGCATCCGCCAGATCGAGGCCAAGGCACTGCGCAAACTGCGTCACCCCATCCGTATGCGCAAACTGGAAGGCTTTCTTGACGCCCGTTAAGCAGCCGAAGCTCAAGCTCTGGAAGCGCGTCCCATCCCCGAAGGAGTATCCTGTCCCATGTTAACCGAGTTCCTCGCTAACCTCGAAAAAGTATTCAACAAACTGGCCGATCCCGTCGTGCTGGTCGCCATCATGATCGGCCTCTGCGTTGGCTACCTGGCCGGCGCGCAGGTGCGCCGTGTACGCAGCATCGGCTCAAAACGCCCCAAACGCAAACCGGGCAGCCCCGACTGCGTCGAAATCTACGTCGGCAACCTCAGCTATGAGACGGCGGAAGATCAACTGCAACGCGAATTTGAACGCCACGGCAAGGTCAAGTCGGCGCGTATCATCGTCAACCCCTTCAACCGCAAATCCAAAGGCTTCGGTTTTGTCGAGATGCCCAACCGTGCCGAGGCCGAGGCCGCCATCAAGGCACTGCACGACCGCGAGCTGCACGGGCGCAAGTTGCGCGTCAACGAAGCGCGCAACAAGCTGCCGTAAGGTTGCTTAACGCTGTACGCGGGCGTTGCCCTGCCAGATGCTCCAGATCTGTGCCTCATCGGCCGGATGGGCGTAGTCGGTCTCCAGAGTCGTGACGAAGGCGCCACAGGCCCAGGCAAATTCGGCCCAGCGCGCCGGCTCCCACCCCTTGAGGATGCTGTAGAGCAGACCGCCGACAAAGCCGTCGCCACCACCAATACGATCGAGCACGCCGATCTCGCGCGGCTCGATCACCTGCCACTCTTTATCGACTGAGAGAATGGCGCCCCACATGTGGCTGTTGGCGCTCTTCACCTCGCGCAGCGTGTTGGCAAAGACGCGCACCTTGGGGAAGCGCTGGCGGGCGGCGTTGATCATCCCCTTGAAACTCTCAATCGTGGCACCAATATCCTGACCGCCGGCCGGCGGCCCCTTGATCCCCAGGCAGAGCTGATAATCCTCCTCGTTGCCGATCAGGATGTCGGAGGCCTCGGCGATCTCGGTAAAGGCCTGATGCAGCTCCTCTTCGCGCCCCTTCCAGAAGGAGGCGCGGTGGTTGAGATCAAAGCTGATACGGCTGCCGGAGGCCTTCGCCTTGCGGGCGATATCGAGGCAGCACTGGCTCGTTTCGGGCGAGAGAGCGGCAAAGAGTCCTGAAATATGGACAATCTGGACACCCTCTACATCAAAGATGCGCTCCAGGTCGAAATCGCTCGCCTTGATCGTACGCCCCACCTCGCCGGCACGGTCGTTCTGCACCCGCGGCCCGCGGGTGCCATAGCCGCTGTCGGCCAGGTTGAACTGGTGGCGGTAGCCCCAGGGGGTCTCCTGATCCACTTCACGCCCCTCGTAGGTCATGTGGCGCGAGGCGAGGTTATCACGGATCATCTGCGAAATCGGGCTACCTTTCACAAAAGCCGTCAGCACCTTGACCGGCAGCCCGAGATAGGAGGCGACGCTGGCCACATTCGATTCGGCGCTCGTCACCTGCATTTTGAAGAGATCACTGCAGTGAAATGGCTGCCCGTTCAGCGGTGTCAGCCGCACTCCCATGCTGGTTGGCACCAGCAGTGCTGTTTTAGCCTCTTGGCGTAGATTCAAATCCATGAAGTTTTCTCCGTTAGTGGTTGCATGAAGTGAGCATGATGCCCTGCATCCTGCTAAATGTCAACTAAACCAGCGCCCGACCATCCTGCTCTGCCAGGCAACGCACCCCCTCGGCTTTGCCCTTGTTGGAGTGGAGCGCCACCAGCAGGCGGTTGAGCCCCTGTTTGAAGTTAACGTAGAGATGCAGCTTGTCGGGCAGGCCCGGATTGGTGCCGGGGCCGTGGAAAATCTCCTCGTCGTTGAGCCAGATGCGCACCGGTCCGTCGTAGCCGACTTGAGCGAGCCACCTCCAGCCAGCGCCCCCTTGATCTCTGTCGTTGCGTAGACGGTACCATTTTCTCTCTGAATCGAGCCGCGCAGGTCGACAAATCCGACGGCCCCCTCATCGAACTCTACCGGCACAAACTGCTCCGCAGCGGCAGCCGCAGGCGAAGCCGCAGCGAGGTTCTCGCCCGGAATCAGGCGGCTCATCTGCCAGCGTCGCAGGTAGGGGTTGGGTGCCTTCGGCTTGACACTGCCGCCACTGCCGGCAAAGAGGGGCTGCCATCGAGACGGCCGATAACGCCGTTGTAAATCTCGATACCGGCATAGCCGACCCACTCGCTGAGTTGTGCCAGCGTGGCGTGGTTAAACTCCTTCTGCCAGTTGGGGTGGTTCATAATGGCAAAACCGCGCCCCTGCTGCCGTGCCAGCTCATTGATCTGGTTGAGCAGTTCCTGACGCGACTGGCGTGGCGGCAAAGTCTGCAGGCCGTTGACGTAGAGCAGGTGCGGTCCGCCGGCGATCTCGACGCCGGGGATCAAGACCATGCCTTGCGCATTGTAGCCGGCCAACTGCTGCTCCGAGGTGTAGACTTCATGATCGGCCAGCATCAGGAAATCATGCTTCAATGCCGCATAGCTGTCGATCACCCGCTGCGGTTCATCGACGCCATCGCTCTGTGTCGAGTGGGCGTGCAGGTTGCCCCGCAGCCACATACCGCCATCCAGATTTTCGTAAGAGTGTACAAGT
>CAZRGQ010000060.1:0-16155 GCA_964599645.1 uncultured Lentisphaerales bacterium
TCAACATCTACAATGTATGGCTCTGTGAGCAACGGCTCAAGCGTGGCACACTCCAAAAAACGCGCACTTCCCTTGCGCACAACAACTAACAGCCTTTTTGCAAACGGCAACTTACGTTTTTAGGTTCATTAACTCCTAACTATCTCCCAGGGCTTCAAGTTGTGCTAGCCAGTTGTTAAAAAGCTGACACTTCTGACGCATTTTCGGGATACCAATTTTACTGGCAATGGCGATGCCGTTGATAACTTTACTATAGTGAGGCTTTAAAGAGCATGGGCGGTCTCCGCAGGCTGCAGTTGGTACAACCCTGAGTTATCCAGTAGTGATACGGTTTGATTGGTACGCCGTTGCATAATACGCAACAGGGTATCGAGTGTACGATCAAGCCGACGCACGACATCGCCGGCCAGGAAGCGGATGACAAAGTAGCCGTGCTCTTGTAACAGCAGGTCCTTCATGCGGTCACGACGCCAGGCCACTTCGTCTTGCAGATGTTGCCGGCCATCGATCTCCACCACCAACCGGCTCTCCTGACAGAGAAAGTCGACCTCCATCATCTGTTGCTCGCCAAAGCTTATCGGCAAGCGTGCGTTGAGCTGGAAACGACCGGCCGTTACCGGGAGCGTCTCAAGGCGACGATAGAGAAAAGTTTCGACCGGACTGCGCGCCCCATCGGGAGTGGTTGCTGCAGTATCAATCTGATGCGTGGCATGCAGAAAGAGATCGGCCAGCGGTGTATCGATGCCGTCGCGCAGCAGGCGGCGCACGCTGTCGGCATAGCTCTCATTCCAGCGTGGATCAACCGGCAATTCTACTTCAGGCGGCCAACCTGAACCGAGTGAGGGGGGCAGCAGAATGCGGTAGCCGAGAGCTTCATAACCTTTGCAGCGGCGATCAAACATGCGGGCCAGCAGCGGCACATTGAGGTCGGCGTAGTCGTAGATATGCACCTCGTGCTTGTTGGCATCAAGACGGTGCAGGCGTCCGGCATATTGGGCCACAACTCCCTGCCACGAGACGGGGAAGGCGAGGAAGAGGGTATCGAGGCGGGCATCATCAAACCCTTCACCGAGATAGCGGCCGGTAGCCAGCAGCAGGCGCGGCGTCTCACGTGGCAGCGTAGTCAGGCGCTCCTGTAGTGCGGCGAGTTGTTTACGACCATAGCCACCCCGCAAAACCAGCACCTCGGTTCCGGCCGGCAAGCGTGGCCGCAGCGCCTCTTCAAGATGCAGTAGGTGCGCCACGCGCTCTGTAATCAGCACCGGTGATCTGCCGGCCTCCACCGCAGCAACAACTTCGTCACAGATCAGCCGGTTACGGGCCTGGTGACGGGTCAACTCCTCGCTATAGGCTTGAAACTTGCGGCGTCCATCCTCTGCGGCACTGGCTTCCAGCGAGGGGATAAAGGTCGTCGGCCGCACTTTGACGAGGTGGTCAAAGGGATGCTGCAGCGCCTGTTGGCGGGCGCTGACCCGATGCCGGATCGGACCGCACTGCATGAAGATGAGGGGATGTTGGCCATCATGGCGTAGCGGTGTAGCCGAAAGCCCCAAAATGTAGCGCGCTGTGGCGGCCCTGACGACCTCCTCAAAGCTGTTGGCCGAGACCACATGGCACTCATCGATAATGATCTGCCCGTAATCGGCGATTCTGGGATCAACCGTGCCGCGACGCGACATACTCTGCAAGAGCGCCACATCAAGTCTGCCATGCAGCACCTTTTTCCCGCCGCCGAACGATCCTATTTCGCTGGCGTCCAGATTGAGAAAGGTGGCAAGGCGGGCGATCCACTGTTGCTGCAGGTGGCGTCGGTGCACCAGAACCAGCGTGTTGACACCGCGCCGCGCGATCAGCCAGGCGGCTACCACCGTCTTGCCGAAGGCCGTTGTGGCGGCCAGAACACCGGTATCGTGTTTGAGCAGCGCATGTGCCGCCATATGTTGTGCCGGACGTAGTTCACCATTGAACTCCAGTTTGAGCGGAGTGCCGCAGTTGCGACGGTCTTCGATCTCCAGCTCAATGGCAAGCTCACGCGCCAACTCTTCAACTGCCGTCAGTGTGCCACGCGGCAGGAGGAGATATGGCCCCTCAACTGTGGCACTGGAGATGATGCGCGGGATGTTGTAGGTGTTTTGGCGTCGCGCCTGGGCACGGTAAAAGAGGGGATTTTGAAAGGCGGCCAGACGCACCAGGCGGTTGGTGAGCGGTGGCGACAAGTCGTTGCGTTCCAGATAGAGCCGGTCACGGAGAAAACCTTTAATGCAAGCGGGCTGTGCTGCATCGGGGAGTCTTTTAAGCGACAAGTGCGGCAGGTGCGGCTGGGACTCCTCTTCCGATGGTAGGGCCACACCGAGAATGCCGCCCCAGCCGCGACGCTCTGCCACAACTGCTTCAACCTCAGAGAGGGCAAGCCGGCGCAGCCGCGCCAGATAGGCCCACTGGTCGTTATGGGGCAGGAAAGAGTGATCCAGGAAGAGAGTGTTGCCGCTGCTGCGGGCGCTCTTCTGCAGCGGCAGTGCGATCAAGTTGCCGAAACCGCCAGCGGGCATGGTGTCCTGGTTGGGAAAGAGGCGATCGTAGGAGTCGAGTCCGGGGCGATTGCGTCTGGCGGCGGCGGCAGTCAACAGGGCTGCTCCCAGCTCGCGTGCCAGACGCGCCGGCACGGCGCTCTTGAAAAAGATCCAGAGGTGGGCTCCGCGTCCCGAGCGGGAGCGCTCCAAGGCCAGCGGAATGCCCAGCTCGTCTCCGGCTTCAAGCAGCGCCGCCGCATCCTCCTGCCACGCAGCTCTGTCGAGGTCAATCGCCAGCAGGTGGCAGGTCTCATCACTGAGCAGAGGATAGAGCCCCATGACGAAGGGATTGCCCGACAGGTCGAAGCCCTTGAGGTGCTGCGCAACAACCACATCTGAGAGCGGTATGAAGAGCCGGCTCTTGCAATGCCCACAGGAAATTTTCGGTTTGTCGCAAAGGCCGCGACGCCACTCGTTGAGGCAGGCGGGCTGGTAGCCGCTCTTGCCGCTGCGTTTGCTCTCAAAGCGGCGCGCAAAAAGGTCTTCACGTCCCTTGAAGAGGCTGCGGAAGAGCGCCACCTTCGATGCAGGTGGCGACTCTTGCGTAACTTCGGCCAGGGTGGCCGTGGCTGCCCCGACGCTCTCCACCACACTCTTCTATTCAGCGTCGCCGGTGCCCCAGTTTTCCAGGACGTAGTCGAGATCCTTGTCGCCACGTCCACTGAGGTTCACCAGGATTGAGCCGGTCTCCATCTCACGGGCCTTTTCAAGTGCAAAGGCGAGTGCGTGGGCGCTCTCAATGGCTGGAATGATCCCCTCCAGACGTGAGAGTTTGAAGAAGGCCTCCTTGCACTCTTCATCGCTGATCGCCACATATTCGATGCGTCCGCAATCCTTGAGATGGCAGTGCTCCGGTCCCACGCCGGGGTAGTCGAGACCGCTGGCGCAGGAGTAGACGGGCAGCGGTTCACCGGCTGCATCCTGCAGCAGATAGCATTTGAAACCGTGGATGATCCCTTCGGTGCCGTAGGTCATGGTGGCAGCGTGGTCACCGGCGCCGGGTCCGCGGCCGAGTGGCTCAACGCCATAGATGGCGACGGGGTCGTTGAGGAAGGCGGAGAAGATGCCCATCGCGTTGGAACCGCCGCCGACACAGGCGGTAACAACATCGGGCAGGTTGCCGGTCAGCTCATGGAACTGTTCACGCGCCTCGATGCCGACGACGCGTTGGAAGTCGCGCACCATCAGCGGGAAGGGGTGTGGACCGACGACTGAGCCGATGCAGTAGATCGAGTTCTCAAAGTCTTCAAGGTAGGCTTGAAAGGCTGAGTCGACCGCCTCCTTGAGGGTTTTAAGCCCGAAGGTTACCGGCACAACCTTGGCACCGAGCAGCTTCATGCGGCTGACATTGGGAGCCTGTTTGGCGATATCGATTTCACCCATGTGGATTTCACACTCCAGCCCGAAATGGGCTGCCGCAGTGGCAAGCGCCACGCCGTGCTGACCGGCGCCGGTTTCGGCAATCAACTTTTTCTTGCCCATGAACTTGGCCAGCAGCCCTTCACCCATGCAGTGGTTGATCTTGTGGGCTCCGGTATGGTTGAGGTCTTCACGTTTGAGATAGATGTGGGCTCCGCCATTGGCCAGCGAGAGACGTCTGGCATGGTAGACGGGTGTGGGGCGCCCCTGAAAGTGTTTGCGTATGCTGCGCAGCTCACTGATGAAGTTAGCATCGTTGGCGATGCGGTTATAGGCCTCGGCGATCTCGGCAAAGGGTTTATCGAGCTGTGGTGGCAGAAACTTTCCGCCGTACTTGCCGAAAAAGCCCCCGGCATCGGGATTGGCGCCAAATTGCGGTTTGGGAATGAGGTTCATGAATACTCCTGTGGTTAAACTGCCCTTGATTCTACACAAAGAAACAAACGGGCACAAGCCTAACGTTACAACCGGATTTGCGAAAAAACCGCAGCCCCCTGAGGAGCTGCGGTACGGTAATTAATTACCAGCGATCGTTGCGACCGCCGCGGTCTCCACCGCGGAATCCACCACCACCGCCACCACCGCGACGCTCTTCGCGCGGCTTGGGCTGCGACTCGTTCACGCGCAGTTTGCGGCCTTGATAATCCTCGCCGTTAATGGCGTCGATCGCCTTCTGGGCAGACTCCTGGTCAGGCATCTCAACGAAACCGAAACCTTTGGACCGACCTGAAACGCGGTCGGTGACGACACGCGCCGATGTGACCTCGCCATGCGTGGAGAAAAGTGTACGAAGATCATCATCAGTGGTCTTGTACGCCAAGTTGCCGACATAGATGTCCATGCCTTGCTGTCCTCTGTTCTGTACCGTGTGGTTGTGCCATCTTATTTTTCTAGTTTTGTTCAGACGTCGGACTCAAGCCCTGGCACCGGCAAGACTCCTCAGGCATGTACTGCATGCCGTTGCGTTACTGATTGCCACAGGCACACGACACCTGTAACAACTGGCAACGAAAGTGGGAAAAGAACGAGAGGAACCGCCGACAGCAGACGCTGTCAAAGGGGCAAAGAGGCGGCGGGAAAGGCCGGGAGATGGCAACAGATGAGACATGGGGAATCAGCGCAAGGGTGAAACCGAAATCGATAAGAGATATGTAAGCAAGCTATTCCGCATGACGGCCAACTCTGGCGTGTCAAATCAACAAAGCCTATTACGCCCTGTTTGAGAACACTTTAAACTACTTATGCCCCTTTTGTAAACACCTATTTTTAAAAAATTTATTTTTACGGGATAGTTGGCTTAGCTATCCCGGCTGACTACTATCACAACAGGCGTACGCTAAACCCTTCGCTTCCAGCGGATTGCCACGCCTTGCAGCACCACGCCACAATGGCATGGCCGAGATCTAGTTTGCTCATCAAGGGCAGCGCCTGACTGCTGCCATCGGCTGCTATCAGGGTGGCACGGTTGGTCTCCACGGCAAAGCCGGAGTCGGAACGTGACACGTCGTTGGCGACAATCAAATCGAGCCCCTTGGCCACCAATTTGCGTCTAGCCTCGGCAACCGGGTCACCCGTCTCAGCAGCAAAGCCGACAAAGAGTCGCTTGCCTTTGAGGGGAGCCAACGTTGCCAGAATATCGGGATTGCGCTCCAGCTCGAGCACCGGCTGCATGGTCGACTTCTTAAGCTTCTGGCCGCTATATGCTTTGGGACGCCAGTCAGCCACCGCTGCCGTCATCACCAGCACCTCGGCGGCGGACAGCTCCTGCTGCAGCACGGCCAGCATCTCGCAGGCGCTCACCACATCGCAGCGCTCCACTCCCGTCGGCGTTGCCAGCGCGACAGGCCCAGCCACCAGCGTGACCCGGTGGCCAGCCGCCACCGCTGCCTCGGCGACGGCGAAGCCCATGCGTCCTGTCGAACGGTTGCTCAGAAAGCGAACCGGATCGAGGTGTTCACGGGTGGGCCCGGCTGTGATCAGAAAGTGCATCGTTAATTGCTGATAATACTCGACATCTTGAAGATCGGCAGATACATCGAGATGACGATACCACCGATCAGCACCCCCAGTACCGCCATCAGAATCGGCTCCATCAAAGAGGTCAGCGTGGCCAGCATCATCTCCACCTCATCGTCGTAGGTCCGGGCAATGCTGTCGAGCATCTCATCGAGTTTGCCTGAGCGCTCACCCGCCGCCACCATTCGCACCACCAGCAACGGAATCCCCTCTTTATCCTCCAACCCCAGGGAGAGTGTTTCACCACGTTCAACCACCTCACGCGCCTGCATAATTGACTTGCCAATCACATAGTTGCCGCACGCACTGGCAACGATGCGCAGAGCATCGAGGATCGGCACACCGCTATGGATCATCTGGCTGAAGATTCCGGCAAAGCGCGACATTGCCACCCGCTGGTTGAGTGGCCCGAAAACCGGCATCCGCAACTTCATACGGTCTAAAACAATCGCTCCTGAAGCGCTTTTTTTCCAAAGTTTGAAGAGGTAGCCGAGGATACCAACGGCGATAATGATCGCCCACCAGTAGCTCCGCATAAAATTGCTGAGATTCATTAATATCTGGGTCGGCAGCGGCAGGGCGTGATCAAAATCTTCAAACATCTGGGCAAAGATCGGCATCACGAAGATGATCATCGCCAAAGCAATGCTAACCGCCAACACCAATACGATAATGGGATAGGCCAGTGCCGACTTTACTTTGCGCCGCAATCTTGCCGTGCTGTCGAGCATCATGCTGAGACGCCCCATTGACTCGGCAAACTGCCCGCTACGCTCGCCGGCACGGACGATATTGATAAAAAGTTCATCAAAGATGCGGGGAAAGCGCCCTAGGCCGTCGGAGAAGGCTCCGCCGCTCTCAACCGCCTCACGGATGCTGCGCAAAACCGTGCGCCAGTTGATGTTGGTCGCCTGCTCTTCTATCGTCGAGAGCGAGACGATCAACGACATGCCGGCCCGCAACATCGACGACAACTGCCGCGAGAAGGGTACCAGCTCCTGATTGATGATCTTGCTGACACCCCGCACCACATTGGTGGTAGCTGCACGTTGTCCTCTCAATTTAATTGCCATATCAGCTCTCCCTTCTGCTCTAGTCGCCGCCGGTCACTTCGAGCGCCGCCTGAATCGAGGTAATCCCCTCACGCACCTTGCGCAGCCCCACCTCCTTCAACGGCAACATCCCCTGACTCATCGCCAGCTCACGGATGGCAGACGACTCGGCACCACTCATAATCGCCTCACGGATCTCATCCGAAATCGTCAACACCTCCATAAAGGCTCCCCGCCCCTTGAAGCCGATATCGTTGCACTTGGGGCAGCCTTGCGGCTCATAGACCGTGGCGCCGGCGAAGTAGTCCTCGGGGATGCGGTTGGCACGGTAGATGTCAGCCGCGATCGTCGCCGGCTGGCGGCAGAAGGTGCAGAGGCGGCGATAGAGACGCTGTGCCTGAGCCAGAATCAACGACGACGCCAGGAGGAAGGGCGGCACACCCATATCGACCATACGGGCAATGGCGCCGGCGGCGTCGTTGGTGTGCAGGGTGCTCAAAACCAGGTGACCGGTCAGCGCTGCCTTGACGGCAATGTCGGCCGTCTCGTTATCACGGATTTCACCGACCAGAATGATATCGGGATCCTGACGCAAAACCGAGCGCAAAACCGAGGCAAAGGAGAGCCCCGCCTGCACATTGACGTGTACCTGGTTGATACCGGCCAACTGATACTCCACAGGATCTTCCACCGTCACGATATTGACGTCGCTCCGGTTCAAGTCCTGCAGACAGGAGTAGAGGGTGGTGGTCTTGCCGCTGCCGGTCGGTCCCGTCACCAGAATGATGCCGTGCGGCTGCCCGATCGCATACTCCATCGCCTGCTCGGCAAAGTCGTCGAGGCCCAGCGCCTTGAGGCTCGGTGCCAGGTTCGACTTGTCGAGCATACGCATAACCACCTTCTCACCGAAGATCGTCGGCAGGATGCTGACGCGCACATCGACCTCTTTGCCCAGGGCCCGCACCTTGAGACGTCCATCCTGCGGTATGCGCCGTTCGGCGATGTCGAGTTCCGACATGATCTTGATACGCGAAACAAGGGCATTGTGGTAGCTTTTCGGGGGACTCGGGCGTTCGATCAAGGCGCCATCGATACGATAACGCAGCCGTGAGCTCTTCTCCAACACCTCCAGGTGGATATCACTGGCACGTGTCCGCAGCGCTTCGATCAGCATCGCATTCACCATGCGGATAACCGGTGCCCCCTCGGCGCTCTCCAGCGCCTTCTCAATGCTCTCCTCCTTGCCCTCGACCTCGCTGCCAAACTCGATTTCGCTATCGGAGTCACGCAGGATGTCGGCTATCTGAATATCGGGGGCCTTGGCTGCCACCGAGAGTTTGGTCAGCAGCTCGTTGATCTCCTGTTCAGAGGCGACAGTCGGGACCACCTCCAAACCACTGGTCGCCGCCAACTCGTCAAGCGCCTGGATATTAAAGGGGTCGCTGCAAGCCACCGTCAACGTCTGTCCGATGCGTGCTACCGGCACGGCCATGATACGGTTCCAGCGCTCGTTCGGCAACAGCTTATAGAGGTTGAGGTCGGGGGTAAAGTTGGCCAGTGGCAATGGTGCTATGCCGAGATACTCGGCGATCGCCAACACCATATCCTCCGCCGTCACGAGGTCACGGCGCACCAGCTCCTGCTCCAGCCGCTCGCCCTCTGCCAGCCCCGCTTCGGTATCTGCCAGCAGGTCGGCCATGATTGCGCCCCGGCGCACCAGCAGGTCGGCCAATCGCCCGGCGCCGCCAACTCTCTTTGTTGTCATGCCATGCAACTTTCAAATCCAGTTAATAGCATGATGATAGCATAGTTGCTTACGGTCGCATATCCCAAAATACTGGAGTGCGTAATCAGTCAGCGACAGGTGTGTGGTCGTTGAGTGAGCGGTCGTCGCCCCGATTGTTGCCACAATCTTTGTCCCGATCATCCCCTGAACGTTTACCCCCACACTGCAACTACATAATGGTGTAACCGCCATCAAGCACCAGATCCTGCCCCACCATAAAATCGGAGACCTCTGATGCATATACACAAATCCTTGCCAGAAGCGTGTGGCTGTCGTACAATCACTTTTTATTTATTTGGAGCAGCCGAATAACTATGACTTCGCTTATTTTGCTGGTAATTGGCGCAATCCTCGTCAATAACTTTGTCCTAAGCCGCTTTCTCGGCATCTGCCCCTTTCTGGGGGTCTCCAAGCGGCTCGAGACTTCGCTCGGCATGTCGGGTGCCGTAATCTTTGTCATGACAGGTGCAGCGGCTGTCACCTGGTGTCTGCAACACTATCTGCTGGGAGACAAGCTCGCCTATCTGCAGACCATTGCCTTTATCCTGGTGATCGCCACACTGGTGCAGCTTATCGAGATGCTGCTCAAACGCTTTATGCCCCCGCTCTACAACGCCCTCGGTATCTACCTGCCGCTGATCACCACCAACTGCGCCGTGCTGGGTGTAGCCGTGATGAATGTGCAGCGGGGCAGCGGCCTTCTCGAATCGACTCTCTTCGCCTTTGCCGCCGGTGTCGGTTTTGCCCTGGCTCTGACAATCTTTACTGGGCTGCGCGAGAAGCTCGACCGGGCCGATCCGCCACACGCCTTCCGGGGTGTCGCCCTGGCTCTGGTTACCGCCGGCCTCCTCTCTCTCGCCTTCATGGGCTTCAGCGGCCTCGTCAAGTGAGTCAACCATGAATCTCATCACGATCTCAATCATCACCATCGGTGCCATCGGCCTTGTCTGCGGCATCGCCCTCGCTCTCGGTGCCCGCTTCTTCCAGGTCGATGAAGACCCGCGCATCGCCACCGTCACCGAGATGTTGCCAGGAGCCAACTGCGGTGCCTGCGGCTTTGCCGGCTGCGCCGGCTATGCCGCCAGGCTGGTGGAAGACCTCGCTGCCCCCACACTCTGTTCCCCGATCAGTAGCGAAAACGCGGCCAAAATCGCCGCTTTTCTGGGGGCAACGGCTCCCGCCGCCACGGTGCGCCAGGTGGCGCTCGTGCTCTGTGGTGGCAACGACGCCAAAGCCAAAAAGAGTTTCCACTACAGTGGCATCACCGACTGCGCCGCGGCCGCCGCCGTGGCCGGCGGCGACAAGGCCTGCAGCTACGGCTGTCTGGGCTACGGCTCCTGTGCCCGCGTCTGTCCCGCCAACGCCATCTCCATTATCAATGGGCTGGCCGTCGTCGACCCGGCACTCTGTATCGGTTGCCGCCGCTGTGTTGAGGCCTGTCCACGTCACCTCATCAAGATGGTCCCCGAGGAGCACCAGATCCATGTGCTCTGCAGCTCGCAGGACCCCGGTGCCAAGGTTCGTAAAATCTGTAGTGTCGGCTGCATCGGCTGCCGTATCTGTACCAAGCTCGCCGATGGTGCCATCACCATGGAGGGCACCCTGGCGGTGGTCAACTACGACCTGCCACTCACAAACGAAGCCGTGGTGGAGAAGTGCCCCGCCAAGACAATCGTGAAGGCTTAACATGATCTTTAACAAAGCCATCTTCCGTTTCAAGGGCGGTGCCCACCCACCCGACCGCAAGGCAGCGACCGCCACCCTCCCCCTGCAGCGGCTGCCACTGCCGCCGCTCCTGACCATCTCGCTCTCCCAGCACCTCGGCGCTCCGGCCAAACCGCTGGTGGCAGTCGGCGACAAGGTGGTGGCCGGCCAACTCATTGCGGCGGCCAACGGCTTTATCTCGGCAGCGATTCACTCCCCGGCTAATGGTACCGTCAAGGCGCTGCAGGAGGCACCCACCCCCACCGGACGCACCGCCCCGGCCGTGGTAATCGAGACCGATCCGGCGTCGGAGGCGCAGGATGACTCGCTCACCCCGCTTCCCAACTGGCAGGAGCTGCCGCCCAAGGAGCTGCTGCAGCGTGTGGCCGCCGCCGGCATCGTCGGCATGGGCGGTGCCGGCTTTCCCACTCACGTTAAACTAGCCCCTCCCAGCGACAAGCCGATCGATACCCTCATCATCAACGGTGCCGAGTGCGAGCCCTATCTCAACGGCGACAACCGTCTCATGATCGAACAGGCCGCTGCCGTCGTGACCGGCTGCCGCATCATCGGCCATATCCTCGGTGTCGAACGCATCTGCTACGCCATCGAAGACAACAAACCTGAGGCCGTTGTCGCTCTGGCTGCCCAACTCAAAAAAGCCCCCGGCCAACATGAGCTCCATCTGCTGCCGACACTCTACCCGCAGGGGAGTGAAAAGCAGCAGATCTTCTCCGTTACCGGACGCACCGTCCCCGCCGGCGGCCTGCCGATGGATGTCGGCTGTGTGGTCGACAACGTCAGCACCGCCTACGTCATTCAGGATGCCGTCGTCAACGGTCGACCGCTCACCTGGCGCAGCATCACTGTCGCCGGTGATGCCGCCGTCACCCCCACCAACTGGCTGGCGCCGCTCGGCACCCCCTTTGCCGACCTCGTCGCCGCCAGCGGCGGCAGCCGCGCTGACCTCGCCAAGGTGATCTGCGGCGGTCCGATGATGGGCTTTGCCCTCCCCTCACTGGAGGTCGCCCTCAACAAGACCTCCTCGGGGCTGCTGCTCTTCAGCTCGCGGCAACTCTTCACCTACGCCAGCCATGCCTGTATCAACTGTACCCGCTGCGTCAACGTCTGCCCCATGCGCCTGATGCCGACCGAGTTGAGTCAGGCGATTGAGGCCGACGACATCGACGAGGCCGAACGTCTCAACGTAATGGACTGCTTTGAGTGCGGCGCCTGCGCCTATGAGTGCCCTGCGCACCGTCCGCTGGTACAACACATGCGCCGTGCCAAGGCGCTCATCACCCAGCGCCGCCGCGCTGCCCAGACGAAACCGTGACCGGAGACAACTTTGAGCACCACCCCCGCCAAACCTGAAACTGCACCGCTCCTGGTAGTCGGCGCCTCGCCTCACCTCCACTCCGGCGCCACTGTGCCCAACATCATGCGCGATGTGCTGATCGCACTGCTGCCCGCCACTCTGGCTGCCCTCTACTTCTTCCGCCTCAACGCCGCCCGGCTGATCGTCGTCTGCGTCGCTACCGCGCTCGCCACCGAGTGGCTCTGCCGCCGCCTGATGCGCCGCAACAATACCCTCAGCGACTTCAGCGCCGCCGTGACCGGCCTCCTGCTGGCCTTCAACCTGCCACCGGCACTCCCCTCCTGGATGGCTGCCGCCGGTACCATCTTCGCCATCGCGGTCGCCAAACAGATTTTCGGCGGACTCGGCTATAACCCCTTCAACCCGGCTCTCGTCGGACGAGCCTTTCTCCTCATCTCCTTTACCGGACCGATGACCACCTGGAGCGCCTCGCTGATCGACGCCACCAGTTGCGCCACCCCCCTCGGCATGGTCAAGGAGGCCTTCAAGAGCGGCCAGGCTGCCCCCTTTGTGATGGACACCGGCCACACCCTGAACTTCCTCATCGGCCAGATGAACGGCTGCATCGGCGAAACCTCTGCCATCGCCCTGCTCCTCGGCGGCCTCTACCTCCTCTGGCGGCGCATCATCACCTGGCATATTCCGGTCGCCTATCTCGCCACCGTCGCCCTCTATGCCGCCATACTGCATCATGTCGCCCCTGATGCCTCGATGCCGGTACACTTTCACCTCCTCAGCGGCGGTCTGCTCCTCGGCGCCCTCTTTATGGCTACCGATATGGTCACCTCGCCCACCACTCCCGGCGGCAAGCTGATCTTCGGCCTCGGCTGCGGCCTCCTGACCATGATTCTGCGCACCGTCAAGAGCGGCGCCTATCCCGAGGGGGTCAGCTTTGCCATCCTCATCATGAACGCCTTCACTCCCCTGATCAACCGCGCCACCCGCAACCGCCCCTTCGGGGCGCGGCGCCCCACCCCACGCTCCGCCTGATACCACCATGAAGACCTATCTCCGGCTTGTCGCCGTACTCACACTTACCTGCCTCTTCTGGACTGCACTGCTGGCCAGCGTCAATGCCCTGACACGCGACCGCATCGCCGCCGCCAGCCAACAGCGTGAAGTCGACGCAGCACGCAACGTCATTCCCCCCGACGCCCCGGCGCCGCAGCTACGCCCCTGTGGCAGTGGCACCAACTACCTCTCGCTGGCCGCCGATGGCTCTCTCGTGGCCGCTGCCATCAAAACCACCTCGCCCAACGGCTACGCCGGCAACGTCACCCTGATGGTCGGCCTCACCGCCGCCGGCACGCTCCACAGCTACGAGCTGCTCGAAGCGGCAGAGACCCCCGGACTTGGCTCGAAAATCGCTTCACCCCAATTCATGAGCTCCATCTGCGGCAAACCTCTCACCACCCGCTGGCTGGTCACCAAGGATGGCGGCGAGATCGACGCCATCACGGCTGCCACGATCTCCTCACGCGCCGCCCTCGAGGCGATTGCCGCCGCCATAGCCGAATTTGAAACTATCAAGCAGGAGCTTGCCACACCATGAGTCTCGCCTCCAACTTTACCCGCGGCATCTTCCGCGAAAACCCCACCTTCCGCCTCGTCCTGGGGATGTGTCCTACCCTCGCCACCACCACCTCGCTGGAGAACGGCCTCGGCATGGGACTCGCCACCACCTTTGTCTTGACCTGTTCCAATATCGTCATCTCGGCGGTACGCCGTATCATCCCCGACGCCGTCCGCATCCCCTGCTACGTCGTCATTATCGCCGCCTTTACCACTATCGTGCAACAACTGATGCAAGCCTTTACACCGGCGCTCTCTGATAAACTCGGCATCTTTATCCCGCTGATCGTCGTCAACTGCATCGTCCTGGCCCGCGCCGAGGCCTTTGCCAACAAAAACCCGGTGCTCGATAGCGCTGCCGACGGTCTCGGCATGGGGCTCGGCTTCACCCTCGCCCTGGCGCTCATCGCCGCACTGCGCGAACTCATCGGCACCGGTATCCTCACCATCTGGGGTTCGTACAAACTCGATCTCCACCTCGACAACGGTATCATCCTCTTCATCCTCCCCGCCGGCGGCTTCATCACGCTCGGCTGCCTGCTGGGGCTGATGAACCATCTGCAGGCCTGCTCCGCCCGGCGTGCCGGACGTGAACTGCCGCCGCCGCTGCAGCTCGACTGCCGCACCTGCACCATCTGCAAATTCGGCCACCAGGAGAAGACCACACCATGAACCCACCGCCGCTGCCGGGACTGAAATATATCGCCCTACTCAACAAAAGCAGCTCCGGTACCACCTGGAAGGCGCTGCAGGAGTCGTTGCAGCGTGAGGTCGACGTCAAGTTTTTCGACCCCGAACTCCCCGCCGCACAGCGCGAACATGATCTCAGAATTGCGCGGCGCATGGCGCGCCTCAACCACCCCAATCTGGCTCAGGTCTTCGATATCATCAGTGATGATACCACCACCTGTATCATCCAGGAACACATCTCCGGCGCCACCCTGGCCGAACTGGTAGCCGGTGCCGGTCCGCTCAAGTCGTCACAGGCACTGCGCCTGATCGAACAGCTTGTCGAAGGACTCGACTACGCCTGGCAAAACGGCAAGTTCGTTATCCGTAACCTCAAGCCGCAAAACCTCCGCACCAATGCGCAGGGGCACCTCAAAATCTCCGAATACAACCTGGTCGTCGAGATTGCCGCCGGCACCGACCCCGTCGCCCTCGACGGCGGCCACATCGTCGGCACACCCCACTTCATCTCCCCCGAACAGGCCCAGGGATCGAGCCAGCTCGACTTCCGCTCCGATATGTATGCCTGCGGCGCCGTCTTCTACTTCCTGATTACCGGACGCTCCCCCTTCGAGGGTCTCGACAACTACGAGATTCTGCAACAGCAGCTCAGCGGCCAGATCGCCCATCCACGCTCCTTCAACGATCAACTCCCCATCGGTGTCAGCCAGATTCTCACCCGCATGATGATGAAGGCGCCCGACGCACGCTATGCAAGCTGGGCCGAGTTGAGCGCCGATATTGCGCGTGTGCAGGGCAACAAGCCGGTTGCCAAACCGCCAACCAGCCACAGCGGCAGTACCATTGCCGCCCCTGCCAGCGGCGCTCCGGCCCAGAAAAAGATCATCGCCAGCGGCAAAAAACCGGCCGCCACTTCAGCCATCCCCGTACGCCCGACGGCCGCACAAAAACTCGGCAACAGCCTACGCTCCCTTCTCTGGCTGCTGGCCGCCCTCTGGTTCGCCTGGTTGGCCAACAGCTCTCTCGATAACCCGCTACGCCTCCCGCCCCCCTACGACCTCTGGCCTCGTCAATTTATAGCCGGACTGCTGGCGCGCACCAAATCGGCCCCCGCGACAACTGATACGGCCGGCGAGAGCGCCACCCGCCCCGGCCTCCCGCTCCTCTCGCCCGGAGAGGATCAGGCGGCAGCGACCGGCGACAACTATACCGGCGATGACTACTCCTCCTCGCAGGGTGAAGACTACGCGGCGGCACCCGCTGCACCAACCGGCACGGCTGCGGTCACCACTGGAGCCAGCCTCCCCGGCTATCTGATCGACCTCGGCAACCTGCTGCGCAAGGGTGACACCGTCGCCGCCGCCGCCCTCGTCAGCGAACGTGCCGCCGAGATCCCCAATGGCACCGCCGCCCCCCTGCTTCAGGCGTTGCGTCGTCTCCCCACGCCCGACGACGCTGTCACCACCGGTCTGCAAGCCAAGTGCGGCCAGGAGATCACCATTACCTATATGGGACGTGAACGCCAGATCATCCCCAACGCCGTCACCGCCGGTGAACTGCAAGCCGCCTTTCTCACCCCCGACGGCTCCAGCCGCCCGATCACCCTCGCCCTCGACAAACTTCCCGCCGCCGAACGCCTGCGCCTCCTCGCCCCCGCCAAGAGCGAAAGCGACCACGCCATCCACGCCATCCTCGCCCTCCAGGCCGGCGATACCGACCAATTCAATATCCACGCCCCGCAAAGCGGCCCCCTCGCCCCCGTTTTAAAGGCGATCAAAACTATACCTAGCAATGCCCCCTGAAACGCCCTTGCCCAACCACACCATCCGTAATATGGCAATTACTCGACAGAAAAAATCTCCACGCAACAAGCATAATTATGATCCTAAAAACGGGAGTTAAGGCATTTTACGCCTTCTGTTAGTGGGTAGAGCAAGAGGAGTGCGCGCTGTGCTATTTTGTCTCATT
>CAZRGQ010000061.1:0-15671 GCA_964599645.1 uncultured Lentisphaerales bacterium
TGTGCATGTGCCTGCTATTATACGGCATGAAACGAGAGGATGCAACCACCAGGAAAATGTCCCTGTGAGCGACTTGAAGATGGCATAATGGTGGCGTTGGTTGAGTTTAGTGGAGTTGAATGATGAGCAAGAGCTGTCTTATTGTCCGGTTGCGGCTGATGTGTCGTGTGCGAGCAGGCCTGGTGGCAGCTCTCTGGCTGGCAGGCGTATTGGCTGCCGGAGGGAAGCTGGGGCATCTGGCAGAGGGTGATGTCTTGCTGCTCAAGTAGCGCCGGATAATATTGCTGTTTGCCTCCTGTTTGTGGTATAACCACATCTGACTGCAGCTGAAGCGGGCTGACAGCCATAACTCGAAGCTTTTCCGACCAACAAGGTGAACCATGAATAAAAAAACTCTGCGTGATCTCTCCCTGCAAGGGCGGCGCGTTGTGATGCGCGTCGACTTCAATGTACCCCTGAAAAATGGCGTTATCGGCGACGATACCCGTATCCAGGGGGCGCTCCCCTCCATCCGCCATGTGCTGGCAGAGGGCGGCAGCCTCGTCCTGATGAGCCACCTCGGCCGACCCAAGGGCAAGGGCTATGAGAGCGACTTCTCACTTAAACCGGTTGCCGACTACCTCGCTAAAGAGCTGGGTCGGCCGGTCGCCTTTGCTCCCGACTGTCTGCAGGCTGCTGCGCAGGCTGCGGCCCTCAAGCCGGGCGAACTACTGATGCTCGAAAATACCCGCTTCTACCGTGAGGAGGAGGGCAAGGTCAAGAAGAGCGCTGAGATGAGTGAAGCCGATTATCAGGCGGCCAAGGCCGAGATGAAGGTGAAGCAGCGTGCCATGGCAGAGACTCTGGCCTCTTACGGCGAGATTTTCTGCAACGACGCCTTCGGTACGGCGCATCGTGCCCACGCCTCGACCGCCATCATTGCCGGGTTCATGCCGACGAGCGTGGCCGGTTTCCTGATGGAGAAGGAGCTGGAGTATCTCGGCCGGGCCGTCGAGACCCCGACCCGTCCCTTTGTGGCGATCCTCGGCGGGGCCAAAGTCTCGGACAAGCTGGCTGTTGTGCGCAACCTCCTCGAAAAGGTCGACAAGCTGGTCATCGGTGGCGGTATGGCCTACACCTTCCTCAAGGCACAGGGGCACGACGTGGGGCAGTCGCTCTGCGAAAACGACCAGCTCGACTACGCACGCGAGATGTTGGCCAAAGCAGCAGCCAAGGGGATCGAATTCCTGCTGCCGGTCGACAATATCTGCGCCGACAAGTTTGCGGCTGATGCCAACACCCGGGTGACCGGCAACGATATCCCTGCCGGCTGGATGGCGCTCGATATCGGTCCCCGGACGGCAGAGCACTATGCCGCTGCGATCAAGGATGCCAAGACGGTCGTCTGGAACGGCCCCATGGGCTGCTTCGAGATGCCGGCCTTTGCGCAAGGCACTCTGGCCATCTGCCAGGCGGTCGCCGCCAGTGGCGCCACCAGCATCATCGGCGGCGGCGACAGTGTCAGCGCCGTCAACCAGAGCGGCCTGGCCTCCAAGATGAGCCATATCAGCACCGGTGGCGGTGCCAGCCTTGAGTTTCTTGAAGGCAAGACCTTGCCGGGCGTGGCCGTGCTCGACGATCGCACCTGAAGCGGGGGCGTTGCCACCTAACCATGAAGTACCCTGAAACGGCCGATATAGAGACCTCAAGCGACGATTACGCTACCCGTTTCCGGGGGGCAACGGGTGCCTGGCTGCTTGAGGTACAGACCAGGCTGACACGTCGTCTGTTGCGGGGCCTGCCGCAAGGCAGACTGCTTGACGTCGGCGGCGGGCACGGGCAGCTTGCCTGGCCGCTCGCCGACGATGGCTGGCAGATCACCGTGCTGGGGAGTGATGAGTCGTGCCGCCGGCGCATTGCCGGTCTGGTAGAGTCGGGGCGCTGCCGCTTTGAGGTGGGCAACGTCATTGCGCTCCCCTATCCCGATCGCCACTTCGACGTCGTCATCTGCTTCCGTCTCTTGACCCATTGCGAACGCTGGCCGGAGCTGATCGCCGAGTTGACGCGGGTGGCCAAAGGTCCGGTGATCCTCGACTACCCCACCAGCCAGAGTCTCAATGCCATTGCACCGGCTCTCTTTGCCGCCAAAAAGCGGATCGAGCGCAACACACGTACCTGGCGGCTCTTCCGCCATCGTGAAGTGACCGATGCCTTTCAGGCCTGCGGCTTTAAAGTTATGGCCCGTCAGCGGCAGTTTGCCCTGCCGATGGTGTTGCACCGGGCGCTACGTCTGGCCGCGCTGTCGCGCCTGCTGGAGGCGCTCTGCCGTCTTTGCGGTTTGACCGCTCTGGCCGGTACTCCGGTTATTCTGCGGGCTGAGCGTCAGGAGCGGGGGGCAGTGTCACCACCGTCGCCACAGCCATAACCGAGATACCTTCGCGGCGGCCGATGGCACCCAGCGCCTCGACTGTCGTCGCCTTGACCGAGACCCGGCTGTTGGTCACGCCCAACACTCGTGCCAGATTGGTGCGCATGGCGCTGATATGGGGTGCCATTTTGGGGGCTTCGGCCAGGATCGTGGCGTCGACGTTGCCGACACCCCAGCCTTGCCGGGCCAGCAGCAACACAACCTGCTGCAGCAGTTCAAGGCTGTCGGCGCCACGCCAACGCTCGTCACTGTCGGGGAAGTGCTGCCCGATATCGCCGGCTGCGATCGCTCCCAGCAGGGCATCGCTGATGGCGTGAGCCAAGACATCGGCGTCGGAGTGGCCCAGGAGGCCGGTTGCATGAGGAATGGTAACGCCACCCAGAATCAGTGGGCGTTCCGGCACCAGCCGGTGGGTATCGAAACCGATGCCACTACGCATTGCAAGCAGAGCTGGCTCGGTCTCACCCATGGCCGACTTCGTGGCAGTTGGCGCCATAGGTGGTGAAGGGGGCGAGGACGGCCCCGCCAGCGTTGATGGGCAGATGCCCCTGCTGCACATGTTCGTAGAGACGCTGTTGCAGTCTGCCACGCAACTGGTCGGGCCGGATGGCAGCGCCATAGGGTTCAAAGGCGCGTTCCCAGGCCTGATGGGCTGTCGCTGCAGGCACCGGGAAGCAGAGGAAGGCGCGCTGGAAGCGGACGATGTTGGCGTCGGGTGGCAGGACGTCACGGAGTCCCGGATAGAAGAGCCAACTACTGCAGGTAACGGCACGATAGGCGGGATGGTCGGGAAAGTAGCGCGGGAAGAAGGTTGCCGCCTGTCGGAAGGCATCGCAGCACGCTTCGAAACAGAGCGGCTCGCCGGCGGGAATGTGGAGCGCCAGGGCGGGTTCACGGGGATAGATCGCCCGCAACCACTCGCCCGCTGCAAACTGCGTGGGCCGGGTGGCGATGTAGCCGTTGGGTGTCACCACATGCCCCAGGCGCACCTCTCCATCCTGCTCCTCATAGCGCAACTCGAGCGGCGTGCCTGTAGCACCTTCGCTGTCGCTGAAGATTCCCTGCGGTGTAATGGTGCGTCCCGCATGTGCCACCAGGAGAGCGGTACCGGTACGACGGTTAACCAGGGGGGTAAAGGGAGGGCAGAAGACGCTTGGCTGAAACTGGAGGCGTCCCAGACGAAAGAGGCGACCGTTGAAGTGCTCGAGCAGCCAGGCAGGTTGCCGGAACTCAAAGTGCCCTGAACGCCGCACCTCGGTATCGAACCAGATTTGAAAGTCGCTCAAGGTCGCCTGCAGCACAGCCTGCGGAATATTGCGGGCCGCATACCACGCCTGCAAGGTTGGCAGTTGCTGCAAAAAAGGGAGGACAAAAAAGTAACGCTCGCCAGCCGAAGAATCGCGCGGAGTATCGCGCCATGCGTCCGCCGGCCATGGCTGGCCGCCAAAGAGGTCTTGTGCGCAGCGTTGCAGGTCGGCCAGACGCTCAGGCCGGCGCAACAGCTCGGCTGCGGCTACGACAATTTCAGCGACACAGTCAGCCTTGATGCCGCACGCCACGGCGTCACGGCGCACCCTTTCACTGTCGCGCAGATAGTCGCCAAGCGGGCGTAGGGAGAAAGTTTGCACCGTGGCTCAGAGATTGATATCGACCTGGATATCGGCGCTATCATGGACAGTGGCAACCACCTCATCGGGAACATCGACCGCCTGGAAGGTGGGCAGATAGCGGTAGTAGACCATCAGTTGCAGGGCGGCGAGGCAGGTATCCATCACCGGGCGCTGGTTGGAACCGGAGCTGTCGGAGTTTTCCCACCAGCCGATATCCTGCATCACTCCCTTAGGGTCGGCGATCGCCTTCTCTTCGACGAACTGCGCCTTGACGTAGTCGGGCCACATCCTGTCGTTCCACTTCTTCCAGCGGTTGCCGCCGCTCTGGAACATCGCCTGGGTGGCATAGTAGTAGTAGTATTGCGTGCTGGCGCCCGGTGCCAGACCCTCTATTTTGGGCGGCTTCTCGTCTTTGCCGAGGCGCCGCAGCGGTGTGGAGCCGTTCCAGGCCGGCACCCAGCCATCCATCAGCTCGAGCGACTTGCGGACTTCGGGGTAGTTGCCGGCGTTGTGGAACTGCATGCCGAGCACGCCGACCGATGTGAGGCCACCGCGTCCCTTGCTGGTATAACCGAAGCCACCGTCAGCATGGGCATTCTTCTGGAAGCCCTTGACAGAGAGCTTGCTGGCCCGCAGCAGCGCTTCGGGATCGCTGTAGAAGTCGGCCATGATGGCTGCCTTGATCGCCTGCGCCGCCCAGCCCATGACGGAGGTGTCGTCACGGTCATTCTGCTTGAGGGCGTAGTCCCAACCGCCTGAGGGGTGCTGGCCGTTGATGATCAGCCTGACGGCGGTATCGACGGCTGAGCGGATATTGGGATTCATCGTCATGCCGTAGGCCTCGGAGAGGGCATAGGTGGCGATATAGTGTTCGTAGTTGCCGGGCCACTGGCCGCTGGCAGGTTGTGATTTGAGCAGATATTCAATGCCACGCTGCACGTTGTCGCCAAACTCTTCGGAGTCGGGCTTTTCGCCATGTGCCAGGTAGCAGAGGATGGCTAGTGAGGTCATCGCATTCTTGTTGGGACCCCAGGAGCCATCAGAGTTCTGTTTCGTCTTGAGCCAACGCAGGGCGCGCATTACGGCCGTCTCGGTGGCGGCATTGCCGCCGCCCTTGGTGATGAGCTGGCCGCGTACGCCGGCGCTACGTGTCGAGCCGTAGATGTTGCGCAACATGACGGGACTGCGTATCGGTGTGACGGCATCGACGGTGGCCGGCTGCGGACTCATCGGTGCATCGGGAGTCGGTGCCGGGGTGTTCATGGCGATATCGGGTGTGAAGTTGATCTCCTGCGGCTGGATATCGTCGGGTGGCGGTTCACGCTCAAAGATCTCCTGCAGCTCTTTGATCTCCTCTACATCCTGGATCTGCGTCTCGATGACGCGCTCACCACCCTCCTTGGCGTTGGCAAAGACTGCCAGCAGGATGACGCAGATCAATGGCAGCGTAATCGCCATCAGTGGGGCGGCCTGGCGTTGCAGCTCGGTGCGCGCAATCTTGTACTCGCGGCTATCCTTGGGCTGACTGAGCCCGGCAAACATCTGGCTCAGGCGCTGCCAGTAGTTCTTCTCCTTGAAGAGACTCATCATCTCTTTGAAGGCATCGTCGTGCTGTGGAGTGTCGTGCATGGCTTCTCCTTGGGTTAGAGACTGAAAATGGAGAGATTAAGCATCCCGTGTTTGTTACATATATCGAGCACCTGCACCAGGTATTTGTGCGGCGCATCGTGGGTGCAGCGGATAATGACGTTGGCCTTTTTACTGATCTCGGCGTAACGACCTACCTGGCGGTCGAGTCCGTCGTAGGTAAGCGGTCGGCCACGGAAGATGTAGCCGCCGCGGTGGACATCGATGGTAATCAGTTCGGGCTGGTTTTCCGGTGTGGCTCTGGGATCAGGGGCGGGACGCGTAGCCATCAGACGCGAGAGGATATCCTCCTGCTTGAGCGTCACGATAAAGAAGATGAGCAACTGGAAGACGACGTCGATCATCGGCGTCATCTCGAGTTGCGGGTTGTCGTTTTCGCGTTCACGTCGTCTGGCCATGGTAATCCTCCCCTCAATTGGCGCGTTTGGCGCCTTTGTCCCGCTTGTCCTGGATTGCGATGAAACCGACCCTGGCGATACCGTTGGCGGTGCAGACGTCCATGACCCGTTTCACATCTTCGTGCGGTACCCGATAGTCGGCACGGATCATGACAGGAAAGGGACCGAACTTGTTGTAGCGGCGGCGGATGACGTTCTGCAACATCTCCAGGTTGTAGGTGCCATTGTTGATCGAGATGCGTCCGCGCGGAAAGATAAGGTTGCGCATCCCCACCTCGATCGTAATCGTCTGGCTGGAGGTGTTTTCGGCCGTGATAATCTCGCCGTGCTTGCCCTCTTCGAGGATGATATCCTCGTTGATCTCCTCAGTCATCTTCATCGTTACGACGAAGAAGATGATGAGCTGGAACACGACGTCGATCATCGGCGTCATGTCCATGGCGCAACCTTCAATATTCCGTTTCTTTCTGCTCATGGTCAGCCCCTTGCAGGTGGCGGGGGTTAGCCTTCAACCACTTCGACGTTGCGCAGATCCTTGATCAGTTCAAACGTCATCGCCTGCATGCGCAGGATCAGGCGGTTGGCATTGTTACGAATACCGTAGAAGAAGGTGACGGCGGGAATGGCGATGATCAAACCGCCGGCCGTGGTCCAGAGCGCCTGGGAGATGGCCAGCGCCAACTCACCGACGTCAGGCGCACCGGTAGCCAGGCCTTCAAAGGCCATGATCATACCCTGCACCGTACCGAGGAGACCCAGCATCGGGGCGATGTTGGCCATCACCGAGATCCAGTTGAGGCGCTGCATGATGCGCTCGGTCTCGATATCAGCGGCGGTGCCGATGGCCTCTTGAATTACGTCAAAGCCCTCTTCAACGTGGCTGAAGCCGGCCACCAGGATGTTGGCCAGGGGACCCGGCTCGCTCTCGCACGCCTTGAGCGCCTTGAGCACATCACCCTCCGACATCGCGGTCGTCACCTTGTCGATCAACGATTGAGCCATAATTTTCTGCGGCTTGATCAGAATGCTGCAGTCGACGATAAAGTAGACGGCGCCGGCACCGGAAGCGAAGAGCGCCAGCCAGAGAATCAAGCCCAGCGGTCCTGAGCCGAAGACTACCTGAAAGAACATCGACTTCTTTTTCTTGGGCGCCGCGACATCCGGATTGGCGGCCAACTCGGTGCCCACAGGAGACGTATCAGCGGCGGGAGCGGCTACCTGAGCCGCAAAATCGGGTACTGCAGGCGGCGCGTCGTCGCCCTGGGCGCGTACATCATGAATAGGGATAGCCAGCAGAGCGGTACAGACTGCAGCAATTCCAAGCGTGTATTTCATCGGGTTCTACCTTTTCCTTGTGACTCAACCATGTGGCAACGTCCTACTCGTTGCACACGACACTACTGTTTCCGGGCGTATTCGCTGTTGGGATACTTGCTCCGCAGCGTGCTACGCATCCGCTCCGCGTTTGGATTCTGGTGCAGAGCCTCGAAGGCCTTGGCCGCTTTGTACAGGGCCTCGGGCTGCACCGTCCTCACATTCTCATAGAGTACGATTACCCGCAGATAGCCATCCTTGAGGGCATCACGCGGCTGTTTGCTCTCCAGCAACATATCACCGCGCAGAATCAGCGCGCTGGCCGAGGCCTCACGGCCTCCCTTCTTGATGGCTTCTTCAAGCAATTCGTTAAGTTTAGCAGAACGATTTGATTTGAGCAAGGCCTGCCAGTAGATTGGTGCCATGCTGCCCTTGTAGGCGGCTTCAGGGTTGGCGGCAATGACCGTTTCACACGCTTTGACGGCTGCCGCCGCATTGTTGTTGGCCAACTGCGCCTCGGCCAGCGCACGGGCGGCCGGCTCATCCCACTGCAGCATGGCATAGTCTTTGACGATCTTTTCGAGCGCAGGAATGGCAGCATTCAAGTTACCGCCACGGGCAGCCTGAATGGCGGGCCGCAACTCGCGTGGTTCCGGGACAGAGATGCGTGCCACATTCTCGGGCTGCAACTCCACCTCAAACTGCCCCCCGCCGGGGCGTGCCGTCATGATGACATACTTTTTGCCGGCAGCGAGCCAGCGTATCTGCCCCTGGACCGTCCGGCCCTCAGTCGTCTGGATGGTGCCACTCACCTGTGCCACTGCCGGGGCACAGAAAAGCGCCCCGATAAAAACAGAGGCGAGCAAACGATGGCCAAAGTATCTTCTCTCTCTACTTCTCGATGTCATAATCTTCTCCTGAAAAAGCTCAAAGTCAGCCCAAAACGCTCTATTCAGCAGCTGGCGGCGTAGCGCTCTCTGGTTGCGCGGCTGCAGCCGGTTCTGCTTTCGTTGTACCCTCCGGTTGCCCGGCGGCACCCTCGGGGCGCTCACCCAGTTCGATATAGGCCTGATTACGCCAGGTCTGCATCTGGGCGCGATAGCGGCCGCGCGGGAAGGTCTCCAGATAGGCATCGCAGTTTTCGGCTGCAAAGCGCCACCGCTTGTGCTGCAGCAGGAGCGGCACGCTCTCGGCGTAGGCCGTCTCCACCAGTGGGGCCAACGCCATGTTGGCCGGATCGCTCGTATCGATAAAGGCCTGATAGGCGATGATCGCCCGTCCGCGGCTATCCTCGGCGGCTTCAGGGCGTCCGAAGGTCAGGTCGGCCTCGGCCCGGCGCGACATCATCCGCCCCACCTCGATATCAAGGGTGGCCGTCTCAACCTGATTGGTGCGCCGCTGTTTCACATATTTGATGGCATCAACGGCGTCGTTAAAGAGCATTTTGCGCTCTTCATCGTCCCGCTCCAGCTTGCCGGCTTCGCTGGCCGCCTGGGCCAAAAGCTGATTGGCATCGAGCGTCAGCGAGAGTCCGGCGTATTCGGCCACAAAGGCCTTCAACACCTTGACCGCCTCGGCAAAGCTCTTGCGTTCGATCAGTATCTTGGCCTGTGCCAGTTTGGCGGGCGCCACGATCGATATCTCCTGCGAGCGGGCCAATACCCGTTCCAGCCCCTGTTGGGCCAGTTCGAACTCTCTGGCCGTCGTCAGCACCTGCGCTGCACGCAGCAGATCGAGATCGCTGTATTTGGTGCCACCATCGGCAAACATCTGCCGATAGCGTGGAATCGCCTCTTCGCGCATGCCGAGCTTCATCAGGTTGTCGGCGATCAGCGGCAAGGCGCTGCGTGCTTCAGTCGAGTCGGGGTACTCTTTAAGCAGACGTGAAAGTGTTGCCTCGGCCTTGGCGGCATCGCGCATCATCGTCCAGAGTGAACCAACTTGAATCAGCGCCGTCGGTGCCAGTTGCGACTTGGGATAGCTATCCACCAGATTCTCATACGACTGAATGGCGCGCTGCCGCAGCGCCGTTATGTTGGCTTCGGGGCGGTTGACCTGCGAGAGACAGTAGGCCATGTTGTAGAGAGCCGCTTCGCGCAGCGCCGCATTATCCTTACGCTCCTTGTCGTTGACCTGATAAGGATTGTTGGGGTCTTTCAAAATTTCGGCCAGTTGATTGTAGGCCACGGCGGCACGTCCGATGGTCTGGTTGGCCGCCACGATCTCGTTCTCATTGGTGGCGCTCTTGAGCGCTGTCATGCCGACATTCTTGTAGGCTTGTGCCTGCCGGTAGAGGCCATTCATCAACTCCTGCCCCGGACGTTCACGGGCGCGCAGGCGCTCCACGTAGTGTTCGATGGCCGCCACCTGATTGGTCTGGTCGTTGGTCTCTTCGTAGATCGTGGCGATCCGGTTGAGGGCATCGAAGGCTGCCGGGCTGTTGGAGTAGGCCTGGGCCACCTGCTTGAAGTAGCTGAGAGCCGTTGGGTAGTCCTGCTCCTTATAGCTGTTTTCGCCAAAGGAGAGCATGTAACGGGGAGCCATTGAGTGGTTGGGGAAGTTGGCAAAGAAGAGGTCGTAGCCACGCGCCCGTTTGTCGGCCCGTCCCGCCTCCAGCCAGAACTCGGCGAGGCGCAGCACTTCATCGCCGGCGCTACCGCTCGTCTCGGGGTTCGAGCTGTAGCGTTCGGCCAGATGCCCCAGCACCAGATCGGCATAGAGTTCACGATCCGGATCGTCGACAATCGTCTGGATATAGCCGCGTGCCAGATCACCCAGCGCCCCGACGCTCTCCGGCACATCGGGGAATTGGTTAACGACCCGCAACAGGCTACTGATGGCGTTCTCAAGCTGCCCCTGCGCATAGAGCAGCCGTGCATCGCGATACTGGATGGTACGCACCCGGGCCGTCTGCTCCGGGGTAACCGAGGCGGTGATGGTGCCGCCGAAGACCTCGGAGATGACCGTCCTGATCTGCTCGGCACGTTCGCCCGCCTCTGCGGCCCAGGTGCTTTCGGGGTACTTAAGGAAGACGTTGATAAAGTGTTGGTAGGCGCCATCGCCCTTGCGTTTGCCATCGGCGCCACGTGTGCCGATCAGTAGCGACAGCACTGCATCGCGGTCGTAACCGGGCTCCTTCATCAGGCGCTCGCTCTCGTCCTGCAACATCGCCGCCAGCAGATAGCGGCACTCCGCCATCGGGCTGATGCGCGTCAGTGGCTCGCCTGTTTCGGCCTCCTGCTCCACCAGCGATTGGTGAATCATCACCAGCGTCGGGGTGTAGTCGTCGACCAGCTTCTTGGCGACATCGGGCTTGCCGCGCAACATCGCCACATGCGCCTTCAGCACGATCGCCTTGCCAAACCAGATATCCTGAATCCAGAGGAGCTGGTCGGCCCACTTCTCCACCTTGACGCAGAGCGCCTCCTTCTCCTTGGCCCCCTTGGTCTCGTGCACCAGACGCAGGCCGATATCGGCCATCTCCGAGAGGCACTGCCGCTCCACATGCTTCTCCAGTTTGCCGCGCAACATCCGCTCATAGGCGGCCAGCGCCCCTTTGTATTCGCGCAAGAGCAGCAGCATGTTGGCATAGGTATAGGCCGCATCGGTGTACATCGACTGGAGCGCCGCCGGAACCTCTTTGTCAAATTTGGCGAAGAACGACTCATAGACCCCTTTGGCCTCGGCGTGGCGTGAGTAGGCGTAGTAGGCGTCGCCCAGCGCCAGTTTCATGGCCCAGGTGGTCGCTGCATTCTGATCAGGCTCCTTGGCGATCGCGGCGATTACCTTGTCGAAGAGACCACGCGACAGGTCGCCCTCCAGCTTGAGCTGAGCCACGCGCGCCCGTGCTTCAGGGAAACGCTGTTCCAGGTCGGCAATCACCAAGTCGGCAATATCGGGCAGGCGTAGCTCCTGCAACCCCTTGACGTAGCGCAGCCCCTCATGCAGCTCGGGGTCCATCTGCGCTGACTGCTGTGCCAGCACAACGCCGCCTGTTCCCAGCAGCAGCACTACAGCAACTCTTGTAAGTAGTGGTATACGCACGCTTGTAACTCCACGTTCCATGTCGCCGTTATACCTTATAGTCTCTCCCGGGTCAACCTGAAATATGGGTGCGATCCACAATAGTGGATGCGCAGCTTAATCGCCTTATGCGCGGCGTTATGCTCTAGATAGAGGCCACCAGACGCTACCTGACCGACGACCTCGGCATCCGTACCGACATCGACCTGCGCGATCCGATGGAGTGTTGGGAGATGACCGGATCGCCGCTCGGTCCCGCTGTCGCCTGGCACCTCCACTCTTCGAGCGCTTACGAGGGGATGCAGGGCTCCTTTGGGCGCGACGCCTTCAGGGAGGTCTTCAAGCTGATGCTCGATCGCAACAACTACCCCCTCGTCTTCCACTGCATTGCCGGACAGGATCGCACCGCTGCGGTTGCCTTTATCCTCAACGGCCTGCTGGGCGTGGCGGAGGATGATCTAGCCCGTGATTGGGAGGTGAGCGGCTTCCACAACGCCTCAACTCTCTTCGCCCATTGGCGTCTCTACGACCGTCTCGTCGCCGGCTTCGACCGTATCCGCAGGGCTACACTGCAGGAGAAGATTGAAAACTAACTCCTCGATCTCGGCTTTACGCGTGACGATATCGCGTCATTCCGCAGCTTTATGCTGGAAGGGTAATCGAGCCGTTGGCGAGGCGCTGGCGCAGCGCCTCGTAGAGCAGGATGGTGGTGGCGGCGGCGACGTTGAGCGAGTCGGCCACGCCCAGCATCGGGATGCGCACCTGCATGTCGGCAGCCTGCAGCCAGGCGGGGGTGAGCCCCACCTGCTCGGCACCGAGGATAATGGCAACGTTGCCGGTCAGGTCGGCCTCGGTGTAGAGTTGCGTGGCGTGCGGCGTGGTGGCCACCACGGTAAAGTTCTGTTGCCGCAGAAAGTGGCGCAACTCCTCGCCGTCGGCCTCGATCACCGGCATTGAGAAGAGCGTGCCGGTCGAGGCGCGTACCACATTGGGGTTGCAGGGGTCGGTGCAGCGGTCGCAGACGACTACCGCAGCGGCGCCGGCGGCATCGGCCGTGCGCAGCATCGTGCCGAGGTTGCCCGGTTTTTCGATCCCTTCGCCCACCAACAACAGGGCATTGGGCGGCAACTCCAGGTCGGCAAGCCCCCGTTGCAACTGCGGCCCTACTGCCAGCAGCCCCTCGGGACGCTCGCGATAGGCCATTTTTAGAAAGACGGGTGCGCTGCAGGAGATGATCTCGGCACCGGCCGCCCGCGCCGCTGCGATCAGCTTCGGCTCATTGGTACCCTTGAGAAAGAGCTCCTCGCAGTAGAAGAGTTGCGTCGGCCGGTAGTGGTGTTCAAGCGCCCGTCCGATCTCGCGAAAGCCCTCCACCAGCATCAAACCCAACTTGTCGCGTTGCGAGCGCTGGCGCAGCTTGACCGCCTCCTTTACCTTGGGATTGGTCAGACTGACAATATGGAGGTCGGGGGCGAGGTGCGCTGGCACTCTGCCGCTGCTCTCTCTACCCTCAACGCTCATTTAGTCTACTGCTGCAAGATTGTCGCGCGTCCGGAGGCGATAGTGTTGTTGCCCGAGCTGGGAACCGCATTGGTGCCGCTTGACGAGCTGCTCGAGGTGCTGCCGCTGCCAACGGCCTTGACGGTAACGATCTGCTCGCCACTGCCGTTGGAGGTATAGGTAACCTTGCTGCCGCTGACGGACGAGAGGTAGCCGATACTTTGGTTGCTCAGCTCCCAGCGATAGGCGTGCCAGCCATCAGCCGTGAGCACCACCGTGGCATTTTTGCTGCCGATCTCAACATATTGCGGTGAAACAGTGATCCCGATCTCCTCCGGTGAGTCGGATTCGCAACCGGCAGAGAACAGTAGCGCCATGCCGATCAAGGCCAGCAACGGCAGTGTTAAGAGATGTAGTCCCGTTTTCATGTTGTGGCCTCCATGTTAGCCTGCCAACCGCTACGGGTCAATCTCAATTGGTGGCTACTCCCGGTTGAGCTTCTCTCCAGGCTTGAGTACGACGCTGTCGAGCAGGCGGAATTCGGCGGGGGCGAGTTCAATGAAATCTTTGTCGCCGAAGTGGTGCAGGACGCACTTGCGCGGATTGTGGAAGTCGATGTTCTGCAGACATATTTTGCCGGCGTCGGGGAAGTAGGAGAAGGCGATATGGTCGCAGTCGGCGTCGGGCTTCTCAAAGTCGTCGCCGCTAATCCAGACGTGACCGTGCGAAATCGAGCCGAGATAGCTGTAGAGCAGCCCGATCAGACCCTTGGAGTCTTCGGTGGCACCGGGGCCGATATCGGCGTTCAAGACGCTGGGGTAGTACCAGGAGTTGATGAAGAAGACTTCACCAGCCCCCTGCTTGCAACGCAGGATGACGGGTCGGAACTGCTCGTCGTCGGCGGCCAACACCTCGTAACACGACTTGTCGTTGGTATATTCAAGGTTGGCCAGCGGGGCGGCCATGATGCCGTAGCGGCGCGGGCAGGCGAGTCCCATGGCGTTGGGGGTACGCTCGTTGCCGGTAGCCCAGTAGAAGCGATGGCCGCGGGAGACCACCTTGAGGCCGCAAAGCTCACTGAAGTCGCCGCCGTTGACCAGCTCGTCGACCGTGTAGTCGCGGTAGTTGCGGGTGAGGTTGCGCGAGAGGTGGGGCAGGGCGATGCAGAGGCGTCCGCCACTCTTGACGTAGTTTACCAGCAGGCGATACTGCTTGTCGGAGCAGGTGTTCCAGCCACCGAAGATGACGGTACGGTAGTTCTGTGCCAGGAAGCCTTCAGCCATCTCGTCGTTGGCCAGACTGATGATATCGACCATACCGTAGGGAGAGCCGGAGAGGTGGAGGTTTTTGTTCGGCTTGAGCACCGGCGGCCGCGGATAGAAGGTGTCGCTCAAGATGGCCCAGCAGCGCTCGGGATCGCCTTCGTACCAGTTGTTGTTGAGCTCGGCCTGCGGGTAGGCCCCGCCCACCGCGTAGCCGGGAGTGCCACGCAGACCGCCGAGGTCGTAGTTGCCCTTGACGATGGCGATGGTAGCTTCGGGCTGACCCTGCGGCGCCGGATTGGCCTTGACGAAGTCGTAGAAGTCGGAGATCTCCTGACGGTACTTGGTCGCGACAGGTGAGCGGTAGTCGATGTTGCAGAAGAGTTTGCGGGCCTCATCGATATACTTATCGTTAAGCTCTGCGCTCGGGTGGTGGAGGGCGGGAGGGTCTGTCAGCACCCGCGGCATCGAGTGCATCGGCGAGTCTGGGCAGAGCGAAGATTGGCAGGCCCAGTTGCCGCTCTCGTTGATGATGATCTTGGCACCGCTCATATACTTGAGGTAGAGCCCCATGCGGAAGAGCGGCATCTTGAGCCGGTTGGTATGGGGAATCCAGGAGTACCACTCATGGGCCAGGTGGGCGCCCCAGGCGGGGAGGTCGTGCTGCCGATAGAGACCCCGTGAGTAGGCCGATGAGATCAGCAGATGTTGGAAGGCGAAGTCTTCAGTGAGGGGAATGTCGGTGCCCGCCACCACCTCGTAGTCGAGATGGAAGTCGCCGCTGGTAGCCATAATCAGCCCCCAGCCGGTTTTACGACGCTCTGTAACGTGTTCGGAGACCTGTCGCATCAGATTGTCAGCCAGATCCTTGAGGGTGACCTCTGCCGGGTTTTTCTCGTAGAGTGGGTCTTTGTGAGTGACGCTGAAGGAGTAGCGTTCACCGAAGTCGTAGCCGATGTAGTTGGCACCCAGCTCCTTGAAGCGGGCGCTGACCTCCGGTGAAGCTTTGGAGTAGAGGAAGGTGACGTAGAGTCCCTTGGCAACGGCATCCTGCGCCATCGCCAGCAGCTTTTCATCATGCTGCCAGAACTGGAGCGTATTGCCCTGATTATCCTTGACGCAGAGATCGACGGTCTCGGCAGCCGTAGGGTAGTCGGGTGACCAGTAGGTGAAGGCCAGTCCGGTGATGATCAGCTTGCCGCCATGATCATAGACGCCTGATCCGAGGTAGAGGCCGCACTCAGGCAGTCTCAGTTTGTTATGCTGCAGGGCGGGGATTTCTGAATTCATGCTGCTTGGCTCCAACGCTGGTTGAGTGAATAAAACGGCTGAATCTTACCTGCTTTTCACTTCTCATGCAACCTCACACTTAACCCCAAGGCCCCATAAGGAGTGTTGTTGTCGTTTCAGGTTCCCGAACACCCTTTACTAGGGACAGACCCTTTATTACCCACCACTAGGGACAGGCCCTTTATCACTTGACCATACCCCGCGAGTTTGGCATACTGAC
>CAZRGQ010000062.1:0-14547 GCA_964599645.1 uncultured Lentisphaerales bacterium
TTTAGCAAAACGAAGGGGGCGTGTCAACCCCCCCTGAAAAAAATATTTTTGGCCTGGTGCACCGGGGATAAAAGAGTGTAGTATAGCACCATGAAGAGTTCCACCGGCCACAACAGCTATGCGATCCGTAGCGCACAGATGGAGGATGTAAACAACATCTTCGAGCTGATACGCTCCCATCCCGAAGAGTTGATCGTCCGTTCGCTAAGCGATATCGCCCAGAATATCGACCGCTTCTATGTGGCAGAGGCCGCAGGGCAGCTCATCGGCTGCGCCTCGTATGGCTTTCTGCCTGAGATCGGTGAGATGCACCGCACCACGGTTGAGATCAAATCGGTGGCCGTAACGGCTGAGTGGCGTGGCCGGGGGGTGGGACACAAGCTGGTGCGGCAGGTGATAAGACGGCTGGAGCCACTCAACATCGCCCAGTTCCTCGTCCTGACCTTCGTGCCGGAGTTCTTCGCCAAGCTCGGTTTCAGGGAGATTCCCAAGAAGCTGATCATGCACAAAATCTATATCGGCTGCATCAACTGCACCCGCTTCAGCGACCCCTTCACCTGCCCCGAGGTGGCGATGGCTCTCATTCCGGCAGAGAGCGCCTGAACCAGCCGCTGCGCCACTCACCGATGGTGATGGCTGCCTGCTCCACAAAGCCGACCGCACGGTAGGCCTCAACCACCGCCGCATACTGTGCAACCAAGATGCCGGAGAGGAGCAGTGCATGTGCGGGGTGGCGGCTGACACTCGCCACTAGGGCGGCCGCCTGTGCGATCAACACTTCGGCCAGAATGTTGGCCACAACAATATCGGCGCAATGGCGCTGCGCTTCAAGACTGCTCTCAAAAAAGTCGACTGCCACCCCATTGACCAAGGCGTTGGCAGTAGCGATCTCCACTGCCAGCGGATCGTTGTCATAGCCGCAGACAGTGGTAAAACCGAGCTTGGCTGCCGCAATCGCAAGGATGCCCGAACCGCAACCGGCATCGAGCAGGCTACGCTCCAAATTATCGGCTGCCAATTGGTCGATAAACTGCATGCAGGCACGGGTGGTGCCGTGCTGTCCCGTGCCGAAGCTCATGCCGGGATCCATAATCACCACCGCTTCGCCGGCCGCCGCCTGATACTCCTCCCAGGGGGGACGCACTACCAGCCGTGGCGAGACCCGCTCCGTATGGAAAAACCGCTTCCAGCTCTCGCTCCACTCCTCGCGGCGTATCGTATCGATCCCCGGCGCCAACTCGTAGCCGGCCAGACGCCCGGCATCATTGAGCGCCGCCAGCGCCTCATCTGCGCCGGCACCGTCCTCCAGAAAAATCTCGATCCGGCTCGCGTTCCCCTCAAAATCCTCCCACGCTGTGGCCGCCACATCGTTGGCCGCCAACCAGTCGCAGATCTCCTCAAT
Source organism: uncultured Lentisphaerales bacterium (assembly GCA_964599645.1). Classification (GTDB taxonomy): domain Bacteria; phylum Verrucomicrobiota; class Kiritimatiellia; order RFP12; family JAAYLN01; genus JAAYLN01. The sequence continues at coordinate 1,403 of CAZRGQ010000062.1, forward strand.
GGCCTGGCGCGGCACATTGGCCGAGACTACCGTTACCAGTTCCGGCAACTCTTTACTCTCTGCGGCCACGACGGTTCCTGCCCCTACAGCGTCGCAGTCCGTGCCGCCACAAAGGTGGCCAGCGAAGCGACCGAGGCAAAGTTCGCTACGTTAAAGTCGCCATCCTCGATCTCGATGCCAAACTCATCTTCGAGCCCGACCACCAGCTCCAGGAGGCTGACGGAGTCGATACCGTAATCGTCGATCAACGACGCTTCAGTCTCGATCTCTTCAGGGGCGACCTTGAGGAAGAGACGCTCCACGATCAGCGTCTTGAGGCGTGTTTCTACTGCTGCTGCATTCATAACCGCCCATTTTACGTCTTTATCTGCTATATGCCAAGCCTGAAGGCTGGATCATTGTTAACGTAATCGGTTAGCGACGGAGGGGGTGGCAAAGGGGGTGCGAAGAATAGAAGCAGTGCAGTGGATCGAGATCGGCAAAGGTAGTGCAACGGACGACTATACGCTCTTTGTCACGATCCTCATCCAGCTCTTCGTCTTGATCCTCGTCCAGCTCTTCGTCAATGCGAGACAATGATCAAGACAAAGATCGGGACGAAGATGAAGAGGACAAAGATCGGGACAATGATCGGCGGCACCGTCGCTGCACATTCTCTGTCCCTTTGTCGCTGCATGGCAACAATAATGGCAGACTACGCAGTAGGGGCAATTTTGCCTGGCTATCTGCGTAATCTTCGTCGAAAAATACAGGGTTTGGCGAGCAGTTCCTTAAAGCGCCTACCGCAGGAAAAGAATCGTCCCGGCTGATGCCATATTCTCGTAGCAACCGAGGTCGACTACTTTGCCAAAAATGCGCGGATTGCCATCGAGATCGAGGGCACCAGCCATCCACGCCTGATAGAGCCCCGCGTTGATCGCCGGCGAGATCGACTGGAGACGGTAATCCCCCTTGGTCGGATTTTTGAAGCGCGGATCGGCGCCGATATTGCCGCTACCGACCTCATTGAGAGCGGCCACATCTTCCGTTGTTGTCAGACAGTTCTCAATCGTGACATTCTTCTCGCCGATGGTAAAGTTCCAGAGTTCATCGTTCATCCAGTTATCGACGATAATCGAGTTGCGCAGCTTGCCGGCATCCACCTGTACTCCCCCCGCCGCATACAGCGTGCTGTTGTTGACGATCGTGCAGTTCTCCACCAAGGACGAGGAGCTAAGCAGAATCACGGCCCACTTCGGCAAGGCCTGGTATGTTGAGATCGATGGTGACAACGACAACGATGGTGACGACCCGCTACACCCCTTCGCCACGATCACCCGCGGTGTGGAGGCTGCCGCAAGTGGTGACGTCGTGCTGGTGGGTGCCGGCACGCACAAAGGCAGCAGGCTTGTATATAAGCGGTGGGTTGGTTGAGAATTGTCTCTTCAGCGGCAATTTTACCGGCTCAACCGGTTATGGCGGTGCCATCTACATGACGGGCGGGATAGTTCGTAACTGCACGGTTGTCAATAATACCAGCGGTCGCGGCGTGGTCTATGCCACCGGTGGTACGCTGGAGAACTCCATTGTCTGGGGCAATACGATCATGGCCAACTATCCGGAAGTGGTGGCTACATCGTCTGCTGTAACTATCCGGAACTGCTTCCTGCCAGCGCTTGGGCATGACAATACAGCAACTGTGGTCGACTCGATCATAACCAACGTGGCACCCGCCTTTAGTGACGCTGTCGGCGGCAACTACCGTCTGACTCCCGGCTCGCTCTGTATCGATGCAGGTAGCAGTGTTGCAACCCCACATGGAGCACAAGACCTTGACGGAACACCTCGCACTATAGCAGGGGGAGTCGATATCGGAGCCTATGAGTTTGATCCGGGAACCGGACTGCGCTGCGGTATCAGAGCCACGCGGGAGCAGGCGTTTGATGCGCTTACAACAACGCTGCGTGCGATCGTCTACAACTACAGCGGCGTTGCGGAGGAGTTGGAGTATCTCTGGCAGATAGGCGAGACCACAGTTGGCACACAACCGGAGCTGCCCTTAACGCTCACTGAATACGGCTACCACAACGTAACTTTGACCGTTACTGATGCCTCTGCCAGCGCTTTTCAATACTGTTGCAGCGTCCCTGCGCCGACAGGTGAAGGGAGCTTTACGGCCGATCCCCTCTTTACAGCATCTGGCGTCTACACCTTGCCGGCAAACTCCCCCTGCGTCAACCGTGGCCGCACCGACCCACAGATGTTTACGGCTACCGACCTCGCCGGCAACCAGCGCGTCCGGCAAGGCAAGGTCGACCTCGGGGCATACGAATATATGCCGCCGGCCGCGACTATCATGCAACTGCGTTAAGTGTTTGTTGTGCTGCCCAGCCCAGCCACATTGCAACTCAAGAGACAAAAGCGCGATGTTTAAAAATACGCTCCTGCTGCTGACACTCTGGCTACTGATAGCCCCACCCGTCACGGCTCTGCCACTGGTAAAGGAGGGTCAGCCACTGGCGGAAATCATCGTGCCGGAGGAGGCGCATCCGGCGCTTCACTTTGCTGCGACTGAGTTGCAAAAGTGGGTTGAAGCCATCACCGGAGCGCGTCTGCCCCTGCTGCAGGCACCGGAAAAGGCCCCCGCCAAGATCCGTCTGCTGCTCAATCCGTCAGCTTATCAGGCCGATCTCGACCAGATCGGCAACAGCGATGGCTATGCCGTGCGCCAGTGCGGCGATGAGCTGCTCATCGCCACCAGACCAAAGGGGATCATCAACGGCGTCTTCAGGCTGCTCTACCGCAACAGCGACATCATCTGGGCCCGCCCCAACCCCGACTACGGCACCATCTACAGCCAGACTCCCGACTTAACCCTCAGCGAATGCGACTATATCGACATACCGCGCTACCTGCTGCGCGGCTGGCAAATCAGCGCCGGGCGCGACCTCTCCAACGAGGAGTGGCTGGTGCACAACTGTTGCAACTGGAGCGCCGACAGCATGCGCTTCCAGCAGGAGCGGGTCAAACACGACCCGATCCTCGAATATGGTGGTGGTCACAATCTGATCGGCCGCTATATACCGGAGAAGAAGTACTATGATACCCATCCCCAATTTTACTCCCTGAAGGAGGGGCAACGGCTGCGCCACAGCACAACTCCCGGCGGCGCACAACTCTGCTTTACCCTGCCGGAGTTGCAGCAGACCTTCATTGAGGAACTCGATGGTCACGTCAAAGCCAACCTACAATACGACACCTTTCGCATCATGATCGAAGACAACCACAACGTCTGCCAGTGTGAAGGCTGTCTGGCGCCGCTCAGGCTGCCCACCGGGGAGATTGTTGAGAACAGCGACCCGGCCTTTCGTTCGACACAGTTTTTTATCTGGCTCAATCCGATTGCCCGGCACCTTAAACAGCAATACAATAAGGATGTTTTGGCATTTGCCTACTTCTTTACCGAGCAGCCGCCACGCTGCCCGCTGGAGCCCAACATCCACATCTCGTTCTGTCCCATCGGCAAAAACTCGAAACACCCCATTACGCATCCTGCCAATCGCACGACACTGGAGCGCTTTGAAGGTTGGCTCAAGGTCACACCCAATCTCACCTGGCGCGAATACTACGGTCTCTGTGGCCCCTTCCCACGCCCCATCGACACGATTGCACTACAGGATTGGCGTTATATCGCCGACCGGGGTATCAGACGCACCTACTCGGAGATGCGCCCTGATTTGCCACAGACAGAACGCATGGCCGCCAGTTGGCACATGAATGCCCTCTATTTTTGGGTTATGACGCAAGGTCCCTGGCAACCTGAGCGTCCGGTTGCTGAGCTGCGGCAGGAGTTTTTGAGCCGTGTTTTCGGCGCAGCCGCCGCCGACGTGGCCGAGTTTTACCGTCTGATTGAAGAGCAGTGGTTCGCCCTGCCGGGTCACTCCAGCTATGGCGACAGCGCCTACCGCAATTGGCAAAAGCACGTCTTTGCGACCGACGTTGCCACCAAGTGCCAAGCCGCCCTCAAGCGTGCCGGCCAACATCAGTTGCATCCCCATGCCGCACGGATGCTGGCCGACATGGAGGAGGTGGTGGCACAGCAACTGTGGCACGATCAGGGTAGCGTCGTACATGCTGTCAAGACAACCACCACACCCGATTTTGACCCCGCCTTTGAATCGACGCTTTGGCAACAAGCCACGCCCAACAGCCGCTTTCTCGATAGCCGCACCGAAGAGCTCTACCAACACGCTACTTTACTGCGGGTGCTCTACGACGCCGGGCAGATCTATTTCGGCTTCCGCTGTGCCCACCCCACCCCTGCAACGATGAACTACAGTCGCGCTGAGCCCGGGGCCAATGTGTTTCCCACAGGGGAAAGCTTTGAAATCTTTCTGGAGGGAGAGTGGCGCGGTGAGCGTCATTTTACTCAGATGGTCATAAACCCAGTCAATGACACCTATCGTGCCGTCCGCCGTGCTGTGTGGACCTCAGAGGCCGCAATAACGGCAGAGGGTTGGAGCGGCATGATCGTGCTGCCGTGGTCTGCGATCGGCGTCAAACCGGAGGAGACGAGTCAGCTCAAAGCCACCTTTATCAGACACGTGGTAGCGCCGCGCCGCAAGGGTGTGGCCCCCCCTTGGCATGTGCAGCTTCCCGGGGGACGTCGCCACAGCATGTCGATGACCTCCCGGCTCCTCTTCGAGTAAGAGAACCGGATCACTGCGGTGCGTTGCACCCCATTTTCATGGGGGTCTATACAAGGAGCAAGAGCGCGACGGAGCCGGTGGTGGTGGCCGTGGCGATCAGCGCCGGCAGTGAGGCGGGAGCCTCGGTGAGGGCGGCTGCCAGTTGCAGGGCAGCGCTGGCGCCGGCGACGTCGCCATAGAGCCCCTCGGGAATCACAACGTCGGCCAATTGGCAGTCGCGCAAGGCGGCAGCCGCTGGTGTGTTGGCATAGCAGCGCTTGATCGCATCGTGCCGGAGGCCGCTTGCGGCTAGAGCGCGTGCGAGTGTGTCGGCAAATGTGGCCTCCAATTCGGTGGCCGGCCCGCCACCGAGTGCGCCGCCGCCGATATATGCCAGCGGCGTTATGCCGCGGGCCAGGGCGGTGGCACGACGCTCAAACAGGAAGAGGGCGGCACCCTCGCCGGGCGGCATGGTGTTGCCGGCGGCGTGGTGGGCGCGCCAGCGGACGCTGCTCAGAGCCTCGACGCCGCCGGCCAGCACCTGGTCGGCTTCGCCGCTCTGCAACATGTCGGTGGCGGCCAGAAGCGCCTGTGTGGCTGCAGCGGCACCGCTGACGAAGTTTAAGTGCGGTCCGCGCAACTCCCACTCCATGGCAAGCAGGCTGATGGCGGCGTTGGCATAGCTGTGGGGAAAGAGGATCGGCTTGACGAGGCGCGGTCCCTTCTTGAGATAGTCGTCGAAGAAGAGCTCCAACGTCTCAAAACCACCCCAGGCCGTGCCAAGCGAGAGTCCGAAGCGCTCGGCAGGGACGCTCTTGTCGGGCAGTTTGCCGCTCTGGCGGGTCAGGGCCGCCACGGCCAGCAGCAGCTCGGCCTGACGGTCGAGATAGGCCTTGGGGGTTGCCAGGAAATCGCTCAGCTCGAAGGGTGGCACCTCGCCGGCCAACGGTGCGGCACCTGCCGGTGGTGTCGCCCGGGAAGCCTCAAAGCAGGCCGATTCGCCCTCGGCCCAGGCGGCGGCAAACTCAATCTGATCGAGTCCTAGGGCTGAAATGGTATCAAAGGCGGAGATGACGATATCGTGCGACAACATGGCAGGCAGGAGGGTTGGCGGTTCAGGGGAGCGAGAGGAGGAGGGCGGCGTTGCAGCCGCCGAAACCGGCAGAGTTGGAGAGGACATGGCGCAGCGTTACGCGGCGCGGCTCGCCGACCACCAGAGCGACAGCGGCGGCGGGGTCCGGGGTGATGAAGTTTGCCGTCGGTGGAATCACGCCCTGTTGCAGTGAGAGAATTGAAGCGATTGCCTCGATGCCGCCGGCAGCGCCGAGCAGGTGACCGATGGCTCCCTTGTTGGCCGTTACCGGAAGTTGTTCGATCCGGCTGCCGAAGATGTCGTGGAGCGCCTGAGCTTCGGTCAGGTCGTTGGGTTTGGTGCCGGTGCCGTGGAGGTTGACGTGGTCGACCTCAGCGGGGGTCAGGGCGGCCCGTTTGAGAGCCCGGCGCATGACGTCGGCACTGCCAGCCGCCCGCGCCGGCGGGGCCGTCATGTGGAAGCCGTTATTGCCGGTCGCCCAGCCGCTGAGCCGGGCCAGCGGTTGGGCACCCCGTTGGCGACACTCTGCCTCCCGCTCCAATAGGAGGGCAGAGGCGCCTTCGCTGAAGAGGGTGCCGGAGCGGTTGAGATCAAAGGGGCGCACGAGGTCGCGTGTCATGGTGCGCAAGGCGCAGAGCCCGCTCCAGGCGGCACGCGAGAGGGCGTCGTAGCCGACCACGAGGAGTTGGCCGGCCGCGCCGCTGCTGATGAGGTCGGCGGCGTGTGCCAGGGCGGCGGCGCTGGCGGCGCAGGAGAGGGAGAGGGTGATGGCAGGGCCGCGCAGCTCGAGCAGCGCGGCGAGGCGGTTGGTGGTGGTCTCCTGAGCGCAGGCGGCCAGGGAGGTGTCGGGCAACGTGCCTGCCAGAGCCTGCTCGCCCTCATCGAGGGCGCCGAAGTTGCTGGCGGTGATGATGCCGAGGCGGCTGCCATCAACTCCGGCCTCCCGCATCGCTTCGAGAGCGGCACCCAGCGCGTAGCCGGTGGCGAGGTCGGGGGGTGGCGGCCGACCGGCAACCTGCGGCGCCTGGTAGTCGGTAATCACACCGCCGCGGGTGCAGGCGATACCGCCGAGGTCGAAGCGGGTAAAGTCGCTGATACCCGATTCGGCCTGCAACAGCCCCTGCCAGAGACGCGCTACACCTGCGCCGTAGGGGGTGACGGCACCGAGGCCGCTGATGACAACACTACTTACAGACATGACAACTAACTCTCCACCACCTGAAATGTCAGATTGGGCGTGGCATCCAGCAGAAAAGCCGCCTCGCCTCTAACGCCTCCGCCATAGCCGGCCAGGGCGGCGATCATGGCGGCGTTGTCGCCACAGTGGCGCGGTAACGGCAGAAGCAGCGGCAGCCCGGCGGCGGCGGCCACCTCTGCCATGCGCTGACGCAGTGCCGCATTGAGCGAGACGCCACCACCAACTGCCAACGCACGATAGCTCCCCTTGGCCAGGGCTGTTTCACAACGTGCTGCCAGCGCCTCAACTACGGCCTTCTGATAGGCGGCGGCCAGTAGATTGCGGGTAGCCGCGTCAGGTTGCGGGTGGTGACGCAACCAGGTCAGCAGAGAGGTCTTGAGCCCGCTGAAGCTGAAGCAGAGATCGGCCTGCAGCCGGCCGAGCGCCGGGTTGTCGCAGGCGATACGTCCCTGCGGAAAGTCGACCGGCGCCTGGCCGCTGGCAGCCCGGGCGGCTCGCTCGATCAGCGGCCCGCCGGGATAGCCGAAGCCCAGCAGCTTGGCCGCCTTGTCGAAAGCTTCGCCGGCAGCATCATCAAGCGTCTGCCCCAGCGTGCGGCAACGCCAGGGCGACTCCACAGCGATCAGGGCCGTATGGCCGCCCGAGACCACCAGCGCCAGCAGCGGCAGCACCTCGTCAGGTGGTGGCGCCCCCGGCGCCAGAAAGACGCTGTAGATGTGGGCTTCGATGTGGTTGATGCCGATGAGCGGACGCTGCAGCGACCAGGCCAGCCCCTTGGCCGCCGAGAGTCCCACCAGCAGTGAGCTGGCGAGACCGGGACCATAGGTCACCGCCACGCCATCAATTGTTGACCAGTTGCAGTCGGCCTGCGCAAGTGTCTCGCCAACTACAGCGGTCAACTGTTCGAGGTGGCTGCGCGAGGCGATTTCGGGGACCACGCCGCCATAGGGTTGATGCAACGGTATCTGGCTGAAGACCAGCGAGGCGACTTCGGTGCGTCCATCCGCCACCAGCGCCGCTGCCGTCTCATCACAGGAGGTCTCAAGGCCGAGAATCGTCATGGCTTAGAGGCGCGTCTCGGCTTGAGGTTGCGAAACTGCGCCAGCCCCACCAGCAGGTCTGTTGCCCGCTGCAGTTGCGTATCGACCACCTCGGCCAGCCGTTGGTGCGACTCTGCCGGATAGGCGGCGGGGTTCTCGTCGTGCGCCCGTTTCTGCAACACCTTGCGCCACTGTGCCGGTGCCAGCGGCACGACGATGTCGGGCTCAATGCCGACGCCGTGAATCAGGCGTCCCTTGGGGGTGTAGTAGTGGGCCGTGGTGACCTTGATTGAGCAGCCTTCGCGAGTCTCCAGCGGTATCACCCGCTGCACCGAGGCTTTGCCGAAGCTCCGCTCGCCCAGCACCAGTGCCCGGCCATGATCCTGCAGGGCACCGGCGACGATTTCAGCGGCGCTGGCACTGTTGCGGTTGATCAGAATTACGAGCGGCAGGCTGGTGTTGCCGGCGGCACTGCTGGTATGAAAGGCCTCCAGCGGACGCTTGCCGTCGCGTCCGCGGGTGGTTACCACCACCTCTTTGCGCGGCAGAAACTGCACGGCCACCGCCATGGCCTGCTCAAAGAGCCCGCCCGGATTGTCGCGCAGGTCGAGAATCAGCCCGACCAGCTCATTGGTGGTCAGCGTGGCCAAGGCCGCCACCAGCTCGCCGCCGGTCGGTTCGCTGAACTGCTTGATACGCAGGTAGCCGACGCCTGTATCGGGCAGCAAACGCGCTCCCTTGATACTCGCCAGCTTGACCCGGTTTCGTATCAGCGTAAGATCAAAGGGCTCCACTCCCTCCCGTCCAATGGTGACGGTGACCGTGGTATCGACGGCACCGCGCAGACGAGTGGTGATCTTGTCGAGACCCAGGCCGCGGGTCGCTTCACCGTTGATGGCCGTGATAAAGTCGCCGGAGAGGATACCGGCGGCCATGGCCGGCGAATCTTCGATCGGCGCAATTACCAGCGGCAGGTCATGCCGCCACTCCACCTCGATGCCGATACCGACGAAATGCGCCTCGGCATCCTCCTTGAGGTGTCCCGTCTCCTCCGGCTCCAGAAAGGCGCTGTGGGGATCGAGGTTGGAGAGCATGCCGTGGATGGCACCATAGACGATATCGTGATAGTTGAGATCGTTAACGTAGTTATGTTTGATACTGAGCATCGCCTCGGTCAAGAGGGCGATATCTTCGTAGATGCTCTCTGTCTCGGCAGCCTCGGCAGCCGCCGCCAAGTTGGTAGCGGGCGGTGTGGCGGCAGGAGTGTTGGTGGACGCTGGTACCACCGCGGCCGGCAGCGGCCGGTTAGTTGCTGCCGGCTGCGGTTGCCCACTGGCCCGGCCACTGGCCAACATCACGGCCGCGCCCAGCAGCAAGATAAAACTATTGGCTCTGTTGATCAACATGCCCGATAGCATAACGCCTCAACAGATTTCTGGCAATCAGCAAGTGGCAAGTGGTTGGCTGCAACTAGGCGAGGCTTTGCCAGTAAGGACTGCGGGCGAAGGCGTCGCGATAGTAGTTTTGCAGCTTCAGCTTGGCCGCCGCCGCTTCGTCGAGGAAGATGCGGGCATCGGGATGCAACTGTAGCGCCGAAGCCGGATTCATGGCTGTTACCGGACCCTCGACCGCACCGGCAATGGCATCGGCCTTGCCGTCGCCGAAGGCGAGCAGCACGGCTGTCCGGCTCTCCAGAATCGAGCCGACGCCCATTGTGATACAGCCGCGTGGCACCTCGTCGATGCTCTTGAAGAAACGGGAGTTATCCCGTCGCGTGCCCTCGGTCAGCGTCAGCGTACGGGTGCGCGAGGCGAGCGATGAGGAGGGCTCATTAAAGCCGATATGCCCATCACTGCCGATACCGAGCACCTGAATATCGATACCGCCGGCGGCGACAATATCGGCCTCGTATTGACTGCAGGAGGCGGCAATATCGGCCGCCTGACCGTCGGGCACGTGGGTGCGGGCTTTGTCGATATTGATATGGTTGAAGAGCTGCTCGTTCATGAAGTGGCGGTAGGAGGCGGGGTGATCGCCGGCCAGACCGAGATACTCATCGAGGTTGAAGCTGGTCACCTGTGAGAAGTCGAGTCCCTCTTCGCGGTGCCGGCGGATCAGGTCGCGGTACATGGCCAGCGGCGAGCTGCCGGTGGCAAGACCGATAACAGTGTCGGGCTTGGTGCGGATGGCACGGTCGATAACGGCAGCGCAGAGAACTGAGGCGCTCTGCGCATCGGGCATAATGATGATTTCCATGAGTAATTCTCGCTTTAGCTTTTGATCAGTTCGTCAGCCGGCAGGCTGGCCGCCACGACGGCCTGGCCGTGGCGCTTGGAGGTTTCGTCGGGCATCTCGATTTTGACCTGTTCAGCCACATCGGGAAACTCGTTACGCAGTACAGAGGTGCTCTCGGCGATGATGATATCGCCACCTGAGCCGGAGGTTACACGGCCCAGTGCCAGAAAACGTTTGAGGTTGTAGAAGTCGGCAGCGTGGGCGACGGTATAGCCGAGGAAGCGCCCCACCGCAGTAAAGATGTCGTGCGCCACGCGGTCGCCGCCATCCATGCGCCGCTGCATCTCGGCCAGGCGCTCGGGGAGTCCGGTGCAGTCGGGAGCGAAGTCGACCCCCGCCGCCACGGCCAGGCGTCCAACCGCCTGCTGCGACAGATATTGGGCGCCGACGCCGTAGTCGTGCGACCAGTCATCCTGCGGCGCACCGCTGCTGCGGAAATCGACCGGCACAAAGGCCAACTCGTCGAGCCATGGCGTCAGACCGCCATCGCTGGTGCAGTAGCCGCCGGCCAGGCTGGTACCGAAGGCCATGCCGAGTACCGGGCGGTCGTTGAGCGAGAGTGAACCGGCCAGCGCCGTCACCTCGCCATCGTTCATCAGAATCAGCGGCACCTGCCAACGCTTCTCAATATCGTGGAAGAGGGGTCGGATGTGGGCATCAAAATCGGGACGTGGCACGCCGCGGAAGAGCGAGGCGATGCGCGGTTCGTTGTTGACGTAGACGCCGGCGGCACTGCCGCCGATGGCATCGACGTGCGGCAGGTGCGCCGCCGCCCGTTTGATTGAGTCTTCGATACCGTCGCGGTGATAGCGCCAATCGGCCGCTGTCACGGGCGACCACGGCACCTCTTCGGTATGCACGACCTTGCCATCGATCACGGCGGCGCATTTACGGTCGCTGCCGCCGAGGTCGAAGCCGACACGGCAGCCCTTCCAGCAGCCGCCCATGCGGAACTTCGGCTCACTGGCGGCCGGCAGCTCCGACTCGGTGCAGGCCTTGACACTGAAAGGAGCACCGAAAATCGTCTCTCCCATCACTTCCGCATCGAAGGCGCGATTGCCGCCGGCGGCGTAGTCTTGTGCCAGCCGTGCGGCCGCTTCCGGGCAACCGGCAAGCCAGACGTAGCAGCCGCCCTTCTGCCAAAGGAGATATTTGAGGGTGCGCTCGATCAGGCGGTAGGTCGCCTCGGCGGTTGCGCTGTTCCAGGGGAGTATCTCGAAAGAGTGGTGAAAGACGATACCGTCGGTGCGGCCCAGCGCAATGCGTACCGTCTGCCGCTGCGGCTCGGCTGCCACCAGGCGGCGGTAGGCACGGGTCCAGAGGGCGGCCGGTCGGTAACCGGGGTCGAATGGGGCTGCCAGTTTGGGGGTGGCGGCAGCTTCGAGTTGGGCAATCAGTTGGTCCATGAAATCTCCTGTGAGCTGGGTATGAGTAACTTGGCTATTCTTTCATATCTGGAGCGCGGCTTCAATGTTAAAAGTCAGAGGCCGTGCGTGGCGCTGCGGGCCAGATCGAGCATCGGCTTGAGAACGGTGTAGGCCACGGCGAGCACGGCCAGGCCGACAGCGAAGATCAGAGCCGGCTCAAGGAGTGCCAGCAGCCGGGCCAGCCGGTTTTCATAGCCCTGACGCGCCCGTAGTGCCGCCTGCTCCAACATCTCGCGCAGGTTGCCGGCCGACTCACCGACACGTACCCACTCAAGCAGGTGGGGGCGCAGCGGGGGTAAAGCGGCAATCGCAGCCGAGAGACTCTCCCCCTGACGTACAGCCGCCGCCCGTTCGCCGGCGGCTTGGGTCAGCCAGTAACTGCCGGTGGCAGCGCCGGCCACGGCCAACGCCTCCTGCGGCGCAACTCCGGCCGCTACCAGCAGCGACATCGTGCCGGCAAAGCGGAGGCTCCAGAGACGCTCCTGGATTGACCTTACCAGGTGAATCCGCCAGAGCCACTGCTCCAGCCGGGCGGCCCGGATCGCATCGTGGCGTGTGGCGCGATAGAGCCAGGCGCCGGCAATGGCAGCGGTGCCGGCCAAGATAAGCAGCAAGAGCATGAGGCGTGGCCCCCAGGTCATCAGGAGGCGGGCGGCCGTCGGCAAACCGTCGGCGAATTCGCCGAAGAGGCGCGCCGCCTGCGGCAACACGACAAACATCAACAAACTCAAGATCGAGAAGGCGAGCACCAAGACGGCGGCCGGATAGACCAAGGCACCGCGCAGGCGCGCCACAATGGCAAGCTGCGCCTCGATAAAGTCGGCCAGTTGTTCTAGCATCGCCCCCTGCATGCCGGTCTGTTCGGCCGCTTCAAGAGCCGTCTTCTCGAAGGGAGAGAGTCGCGGCGCAAGCAGAGTGATGGCGCTGCTTAGTGGCAGGCCGTTGCGGATCTGCTGGCGCAAGGCGATCAGAAACCCCTGGCGTTGCTGGTCGCTACCGGCCTCCTCGGCGATCAACATCCCCAGAGTGCGCTCTAGGGTAAAACCGGCGCGCAGCATGGCGCCGAACTCACGATAGAGACGGGCGCGTCCGGCGGTCGTCAGGCTGTTTTTTGTGGCGACAGCCGGGGTGAGCCGCTCGGCTAGCACACCACGCTCATGCAACGCCTGACGTGCGGCCTTGGGAGTTTCGCCCTCAACCCAGCCCCGTACCTTGCGGCCGTTGGTATCGCGTCCGGCATAGGCGAAGAGAGTCATGCCGGTGCAACTCCCGGCATGGCAGGCAGCGGCGCAAAGGCAGTATAGAGGTGACAACACATGCCGCATTATAGCGCCATTCCACCGGTAAGCTCAAGAGCGCAGCCTACCGTGCAGCCGTTCAGAAAATGTGGTGAGGCCGCAGCGGCAGTGGCTGATGGTAGTCGGC
>CAZRGQ010000063.1:0-14347 GCA_964599645.1 uncultured Lentisphaerales bacterium
CCTTACTATCCCTGTCCCTTGCTATCCTGCGGTTCTCTTATCGCGCCTCCTATGCCTCCCCCCCCTGTCACTGACCGATTGCCAGCCTGTAATGTTTGACATGGTCTGTCTGATTTGCTATGTTGATCAATTCACGCACTGAGGCTATTTGTGCTATGAGGGTATAGGTAGCAGTGCTCCCCGAGGGGGTGAATTGTTTTGATCCAGATTCGTTTGAAACGTGGCGAGACGGTTGATCGCGGCCTGAAGCGTCTGAAGAAGATCCTCGACAAAGAGGGTCTGATGCGGCAGATTCGTGCCAATCGTTTTTTTGAAAAGCCGAGCGAGAAGAAGCGTCGCAAGTCGGCACGGGCACGCTCGCGGACGATGTCGCGTCGTGCTTCGTAGCGGCAAACTCTTCTATCGACGGGCTCTCCGGAGGATACTCTTGGGAGCCCTTTTTTGTGACTTTAAGGGATGATCTGGGCTCTTTCAACTAACTGGAACTCCAAGCGACATGAGGTCGGCGAGGCGTTGGTAGATGAGGTGTTGGAGCTGGGTTTTGATGCGCTGGAGATCGGTTACCAGTTCAAGAGAGATCTGGTGCCGGGGCTGATGGCGCGTCTGGCGACGGGGGCCATCACTGTCGGGAGCGTACACGCCTTTACACCGGTGCCGCTGGGGGCCCCGGGTGGCCACCCCGAGCTCTTTCTCCTCGCTTCAACCGAGGTCGATACCCGACGTCTGGCACTCTTCCACCTGCGGCAAACTCTCGAATTCGCCGGGAGTGTGGGGGCGCAGGCGGTGGTGTTGCATGCAGGGCGGGTGAGAGTGGGGCGTCACTGGTACGCAGTAGAGGAGGCTCATGATCGTGAGGCCACCGAAGGGTGGCGCTATCGCTGGCATCACCGCCGCCTGTTGCGGCTGCGTGAACGCGGCATCGCACGCCATCTGACCGCCCTGCGGCAGTCGCTGGATGAGGTGCTGCCACTCTTCGAGGCCGCCGGTATCGTGTTGGCGTTTGAGAATCTCCCCTCATGGGACGCCTTGCCGCATGTGGCGGAGCTCGAAGAGCTGATGGCCGACTACAATAGCGGCGCGTTGCGAGCCTGGTACGATATCGGGCACGGGCAGATTATGGAGAATACCGGCTTTGGCGACAACCTGGCCTTGGCCCGGCGGCTCTTGCCACTGATGGCCGGTGCCCATCTGCACGATGTGCGGGGGCCGCTGAGCGATCACCATGCACCCGGCAGTGGAGCAATCGATTTTTCACGCTTTGGTTTTCTGGTCGATCAGGCTATAATGAAAGTTTTTGAACCGGCATCTTCCGTAACACCCGTCGAGCTGAGCGCTGGACTCGTACACTTGCAACGGATATGGTCGACCGGTATGCACGAGACAAAAAGAGAGGATAATGCATGAGCCGCGTGGCTTTGATAACCGGCATTACCGGTCAGGATGGATCTTATCTGGCTGATTTTCTGTTGCAGAAGGGCTATGAGGTCCATGGCATGGTGCGGCGGGCCAGCACCGAGAATTTTGAGCGTATCAACCATCTGCGTGACAAGGTTGAACTGCACCAGGCCGATCTGCTTGATGAGCTCTCCCTGATCGAGCTGATGGAGGCGGTGCGTCCCGATGAGATTTACAACCTGGCGGCGATGTCGTTTGTGCCCACCTCCTGGAATCAGCCGATCCTGACGAGCGAGTTCACCGCTATCGGCGTGGTGCGGGTCTTGGAAGCGATGCGGCGTGTCTGCCCCAAGGCGCGTTTCTATCAGGCCTCCAGCAGTGAGATGTTCGGTCGTGTGCGCGAGACGCCCCAAAATGAGCTGACGCCCTTCTATCCGCGCAGCCCCTATGGCGTCTCGAAGGCCTTTGGCCACTATATCACCGTCAACTATCGCGAGAGCTACCAGCTCTTTGCCGTCTCCGGTATCCTCTTCAACCACGAGAGCCCGCGGCGCGGCAAGGAGTTTGTCACGCGCAAGGTGACCGACGGGGTCGCCCGTATCAAGCTCGGTCTGCAACAGACTCTAGCAATGGGCAATCTCGATGCCAAGCGCGACTGGGGCTTTGCCGGCGACTACGTGCGTGCCATGTGGCTGATGCTGCAGGCCGACAAGGCCGAGGACTTCGTCATCGCCACCGGCGCCACGCATACTGTCCGCGAGCTCTGTGAGGTTGCCTTTGGCCATGTCGGACTCGACTGGGAGGCTCACATCAAGGTCGACCAGCGCTTTATGCGCCCGGCCGAAGTCGACTTGCTGCTGGGCGACTCCAGCAAGGCGCGCCGTGAGCTCGGCTGGCAGCCGGAAGTCGACTTCAAGGGTCTTGTCAAGATGATGGTTGATGCTGATCTCGTGCGCGTCAAGCGCGAGATGCAGGAGAGCAAGGGCTGAACAAGTGCGTGTATTGATCACAGGTGCAGCCGGATTTGTCGGACAACATGCCTGCGAGGCGCTATTGGCGGCGGGCGCTACTCCCCTCCTGACCGATGCCCGGCCGCAGCCGCCTGAGACGGGGATTGAGCGCCTCAACATCTGCGATGCGGCTGCAGTCTCGGCCGCTGTGGCACGGCTGCAACCCGATGCCTGTCTCCACCTGGCGGGGGTGGCCTTTGTGCCCGATGCCGAACGCCACCCGCGGGCGCTCAACGCCATCAACGTCGATGGCCCCCTGAATGTGGCTCGCGCCCTCTTGCAACATGCTCCGGCGGCCCGTCTACTCTTCGTCTCCAGCGCCCAGGTCTACGGCTACCGCTATTGTGACGAGCCGTTGCGGGAGGATGCGGAGTTGCGCCCTGCCTCGCCCTACGCCTGCTCCAAGGCCGAGGCTGAGGCCGCGCTGTTGGAGCTGGCAGCTAGCGAGGGGCTTGATGTTGTGATCGGCCGTCCCGGCAACCATACGGGGCCGGGGCAGGTGCCCAAGTTTGTCGTGCCGGCCTTTATTCAGGCGCTCTGTCGTTTTCGTACCGGTGAGAGTGAGGATGTGGCGGTTGGCAATCTGGAGAGTGAACGCGACTTCACCGACGTGCGAGATGTGGTTGCCGCCTATCTGCTGCTGCTGCGTACCGGCAAGCGTAGCACGGCTTACAATATTTCGGCCGGTCTCCACCTGCGTATCGGTGAACTGCTGGAGCAGATCGCAACACTGGCCGGTGTCGTCCCCAAGTTGCGCGTCGATCCGGCCCTCTACCGTCCCACCGATGCGATGCCACGCCTTGATACCACCCGGCTGGAGGCGCTCGGCTGGCAGGTAGAGTTTCCCTTCGCCCGCACGCTGGCCGATCTCTGGGCCGAAGCCAACTGCTGAGTCAGCGGCAGAATTTGGGGTGGTTGCCGGCCACTACCAGCGTTACCTCCCCTTTGAGCGGCTGCTTCAGCGACGGCAGCAGCTCACTAAGCCAGCCACGCTCGATGCGCTCAAAGTGCTTGGTAAGTTCGATGCAGACCGCCGCCTGCCGGTCGCCCAGAACTTCCAATGCGGCTTGCAGCGTCGGCGCTACCCGGAAGGGCGACTCATAGCAGATCAAGGTATGGGGAGTCTCGCGCTCCTCTTCGAAGAAGCGCCGCAAAGCTCCCGCTTTGCGCGGTGGAAATCCCTTGAAGGTGAAGCTTGAGGTTGGCAGCCCCGAGTAGAGCAGGGCCAGCTCTACAGCGCTGGCTCCCGGCAAGACTTCAAAGGCAAGCTGCGCCTCGATCACCAGACGGATTAGACGGTACCCGGGGTCGCTGATGCCGGGATAACCGCCATCAGAGCAGAGCACCACCCGCTCTCCACTACGTAGCGCCGCCACCACCTGGGCACCAGCCGACTCCTCGCGCCCCTCGCGATAGGAGAGCATACGCGGTCGGGCAATCTCATGGGCCGCCAGCAGCCGCCAGGTGCGCCGCGTATCTTCACAGGCGATCAGGTCGGCCTGCGCCAGCGCCTCACGAGCCCGCGGTGTCAGGTCGCCCAGATTGCCAATCGGTGTTGCAACAACGCTCAACATCTCTTTAGTGTCGGCTCATAGTCGTGGGTAAGTGGTGTTTTGCCGATGGCAAAGAGATTAAAACCGAGCTTGAAGAGCCGCTCATGTTCAAGAGTGTTGCGCCCATCAAAGAGAAAGGCCGGCTTTCGCATCGACTCATAGAGGCGGGCGTAGTCGAGTTCGCTGTATACCTGCCAATCGGTCAACAAAACCAGGGCATCGGCTCCGGCGGCAGCACGGTAGGGATCGGGCTCGTAGACTACCCGCTCGCCATAGGCCGCCAAGTCGTGACGGGCATTCTCAAGCGCCTGGGGATCGCTCACGACCACTTGAGCCTGCTCTTCCAGCAGCAGACGCGATACCTCGATGGCCGGTGATTCACGTGTGTCGCCGGTATCGGCTTTGAAGGCAAAACCGAGCAATGCGATGCGTTTGCCGGCCACGGTATTGAACATGGCAGCGAGGATGCGGTCGACAAAACGTTCTTGCTGGTGTTGATTAAACGAGACCACCTGACGCCAGTATGCAGCCGCCTCATCTAGGCCATAGCTCTGACAGAGGTAGACCAGATTCAAGATATCTTTCTTGAAGCAGGAGCCGCCAAAGCCGATTCCCGCCTTGAGGAACTTACTGCCAATCCGCGAATCCATGCCGATCGCACGCGACACCTCCTCGACATCAGCCTCGGTGGCTTCGCAAATCTCGCTGATCACGTTGATTGAACTGACCCGCTGTGCCAGAAAGGCGTTGGCCGCCAATTTCGAAAGTTCGCTGGACCAGACGTTTGTCGTCAGAATACGTGCGCGTGGCACCCAGGCCGCATAGAGCTCCACCAACTCTGCCACGGCAGCTTTGCCCGTCGCGCTCTCGCTGCCGCCGATCAAGACCCGGTCGGGCTGTTGCAGATCGGCGATAGCTGTGCCTTCAGCCAGAAATTCGGGGTTGGAGAGGACTTCAAAGTGTACCGGGCTGTCGCCGGCATGCAGAATGCGCGACATCGCGGCTGCTGTTCTGACCGGCAGGGTACTCTTCTCTACTACGATTTTATCGCGCGTGGCACACTGCTTGATCTTGCGTGCCGTCTGCTCCCAGTACTGCAAATCAGCGGCGCAGCCGGCGCCGCGCCCGAAGCTCTTGGTCGGTGTGTTGACACTGACAAAGATAATATCGCAGCGCCGGATTGCCTCTTCGATATCGGTTGAAAAGAAGAGATTGCGTCCGCGGCACTGCGCTACTACCTCTTGCAGGCCGGGTTCATAAATCGGCAGGTTGTCGGAGTTCCAGGCGGCAATACGGGCGGCGTTGATATCGACTACCGTGACGCGCCGTTCTGGTGACTTCAAGGCGATCATGGCCATCGTCGGGCCACCGACATAGCCGGCTCCGATACAGAGTATCTCTTTGGGTTGCATCAGTTATCTCTCCACGGCTCTGTTGCTTGTATGGTAGAGCCGCTGACTCCAGTAGGGAGGCAGGGGTCGCCTCGATCAATCGATTGGGAAGTGCCGTAAAAAAACACCATACCACAGCAGATTCAGTAGCGTAAAGTGGTATTCTTTGCTCATGAAGCATATGGCATTGACTAACGGTTTCAATCGGCTTAAGCTAAGCAACACTATTAACGGGAACTGACAACAATTCTGCCCGGGGCAGGATGCCAGAGAGAGACGTGATGAAGCATAATTCAACCAGAGTTCGAGCCGGAAGCGAGAGCAGCACTATTACCCGGTTGGGCGGACGCCTTTTGCTGGTTTCATATTTAGTGGTGGGTAGCGTTCCGGTGGCTGGAACGGCCGCTGCTAACCGTACCGTCAGTATCCTGCATAACAACGATCTCCACTTCAGCTTTAAGCATGTTGACGCCATTGAGGGCGTGATCGCAGAGTTTCGTGCCAAGTATGAGGATGTGCTGCTGCTCAATGCCGGCGACTTCGTGATCCGGCGTGACCGCTGGGAGCAGAAGAAGATCGTAACCAATGAGGCGGGCTATGCACAGCAGGCCAAATTTATGGTGGAGACCATGAATCGCCTGAAATACGACGCTCTGGTGCCCGGCAATCATGACCTCGGCTATGAGGGAACTATCACCCGTGATTGCCTGAAACAGTTGAACTGTCCGGTGTTGGGAGCCAATGTCGTGGTTGAAACAGATAACTATATCAAGCCGGAGCCCTTCATCAAACGTACGCTCAAAAATGGGCTCAAGGTGGCGATTCTCGGCTTGAGCGGCGGCGGCTTCAAAGCCGAAGGAGTCAGCTTGGACAACCCCCTGTCGACCTTTGAGAAGTATCAATTCCTGCGCAATGACGCCGATCTCTTTATTCTGTTGACCCATGTCGGCCTGGGCGGTGATTACAAGTTGGCTGATACCTATGGTGACAAGATCGACGTGATCGTGGGTGGTCACAGCCACTCGATGTTGAATCCCCATGAGTTGCGCAACGGCGTTTTGATCGGTCAGGTTGGTGATGGTTACAGTTTCCCGGGGTATCTGGGGGTGATGCGTCTCACCTTCGATGCGGCCGGCAAGTGTATCGGCAAGGAGGGCGAGGTGCTCTTCTTCCGTAACGACAAACTGGTGAAACCGTCACGTCTGCTGCAGGACAAAGACGAGGCTGCCGTCATCAAGCCGGCTGCATAGAATTGAGAGAGCTTTCCGAGGAGTTACAGATGGACAGAACGATCACGATTGAGGGGGATAATTTTATTCAAGCCGGCAAGCCGTTGCAGATATTAAGCGGTGCCATCCACTACTTCCGGGTGGTGCCGCAGTATTGGCGTGATCGTCTGATCAAACTGCGCGAAATGGGACTCAATACGGTTGAGACCTACGTGGCGTGGAATCTCCATGAGCCGCGGCCCGGAAAGTTCAACTTCAAGGGCGGCCTTGATCTGGCCCACTTTGTTAAGCTGGCCGCTGAAGAGGGGCTCAATGTGATCGTGCGTCCCGGCCCCTACATCTGTGCCGAGTGGGATTTGGGTGGCTTGCCGGGCTGGCTGCTGCGCGATGGCAACATGCAGTTGCGTACCTCCTACAAGCCCTACCTCAAGGCGGTGGACCGCTTTTTCGACGCTTTGTTCAAGCCGCTGGCGCCATTGATGGCGTCACGTGGCGGGCCGATTGTGGCCGTGCAGGTTGAGAACGAGTATGGCAGCTATGGCAACGACAAGGTCTATCTGCGCCACCTGGCCGACGGGATTGTCAGGCGTCTGGGGCCGACGCTGCTCTTTACCTCCGATGGTCCCGAGGACCTGATGCTTGAGGGGGGGACGCTACCTGATGTTCACAAGACGGTCAATTTCGGTTCACGCACCACTGAAGCCTTTGCCAAGTTGCGCCAGCACCAGCCGACGGGGCCGCTGATGTGTGCCGAGTTCTGGTGCGGCTGGTTCGACCACTGGGGTCGCGAGACGGTGCATCATGTGCGTCCGGCAGAGTCGGTCGCAGAAGAGCTCGATACGATGCTGACGGCCAACGGCTCGGTCAACTTCTTCATGTTTCATGGCGGCACCAACTTCGGCTTTATGGCAGGTGCCAACTACACCGGCGAGGGCTTGACGCCCGACGTGACGAGCTACGATTACGATGCCCCGCTGAATGAGTGGGGCGAGCCGACGGAGAAGTACTTTGCCGTGCGCAAAGTGATTGAGCGGCATGTCGCCCTGCCGCCGCTGGAGCTGCCGGCACCGCTGCCACGCCACGATTTCGGTGTGGTCAAGCTGAAGCAGGCGGCCTCCCTGCTGGGGCAGGTGGAGCGTCTGGCCAAGGGAGTGGATCATGCCACACCGTTGACGATGGAGGCGTTGGGACAGGGACACGGGTTTGTCCTCTACCGCACTACGCTTACCGGACCCTTCTGCGAGCGTCCGCTGCTGTTGACGGAGTGCCACGATCGGGCACAGGTCTTTCTGGACGGTGTACCGCTGGGGGTGATCGAGCGCGACGAAAAGGAGCCCTCGATCAAACTGACCATCGGCCCCGGCGAACATAGACTCGAGATACTGGTGGAGAATCTGGCACGCATCAACTATGGTCCGCGGCTGCATGATCGCAAGGGGATCACCGACCGGGTGAACATCTCCTATCAGCTCCATTTCGGCTGGCGTCACTTTCCGTTGCCACTCGACAATCTGCGGCGTTTGAAGTTTGGCGATCCGGCAGCCTTGCCGGCCGGTCCGGCAGTCTATCGTGGCAGCTTCAGGGTGAGTGAGGTAGCCGACACCTTCGTCCATCTGCCGGGGTGGTGCAAAGGGGCGGTCTGGATCAACGGCTTCAATCTGGGGCGCTTCTGGGAGATCGGTCCGCAGCGGGCCCTCTACCTGCCGGGGCCGCTGCTGCGCCGGGGGCGCAACGAGTTGATGGTGCTGGAGCTGCACGAGCCACCGGCCGGGCTACAGGTGGAGTTAAAGCGCGAACCCGATCTGGGGCCTCCCGGCGAGCGCTAAGCGGCGAGTGGCAGCATGGCTCCCTTTGCCTACAAGTTTTTCAAGCGTGTCACGACCGAGGCACGCCGCAGAAGTGAGGAGCTCAGGCTTCTCAGCGGTGGCCAGGAGCGCAGCTTTGTCGCCTACGACTGGGGCAGCGATACCTTTGTCTTTGAACAAGAGCTGCTCAAGAGCCGGCAGCCACGCGCGCCGGTATTGATTGTCCCGAAACGGGCGCTGGTGCGGGAGCGCTGCGATGGCTACATTATGACGGCGACCAGCGGCAACCACAGTGTGGCGGCATTGCCCTTATTGGCTGGGCAGATGTGGCAGTTGGCGCATCTGCAGCGGCGGCGGCGCAGTGAAGTGATGACGGCGCAGGTGCTGTGCTGCAATATCGTCGATGACAACCTGGAGTTGTCGCAACGTGATGTCGATATTAAGGTGCTGCAGGCGGCCGACGAGTGGTTGCGTCAGAGTGGCTGGCCGCTCGACAAGGTGGTGATTGCCGAGCGTTCCAACAGTGCGCTGGAGCTCTACCGGCGGCTGGGGCAGGAGTGGCGCATCAAGCCGCTGGCCTGGACCCGGAGCGAGATGGAGCTGGCCCTGCGAGCCAGCAGGGCAAGAATCGGAAGTTGTCTCACCTACTACCATAGCGTCAAGGGTGTCCACTTTCTCACCTATGGCGAGTTTGCCGCGCTGGAACGGGTGGCTGAGAGAGAGTTCAGCTCCTTTGCCAGGGCATTGGCCGAGATCGCCGGGCCACGCGAGGAGCTGGGAACAAGCGCCCTGCGGGATCGCAAATTCAGGCATCACCATGAGATCGAGCTCTTTGGCATCCACACCGGCAAAGAGGATAACGATATCATCCGCCAACTGGAGCTGTTGCAGCAGAAGGTCGCCAGCGACAGTGAGCCGCGGGGGCAGTTGCTGAGGCACTTCAACATGATCAAGAGCGCCTTTCAGCGCTCACTCGATAACCCGGCCCTGGCCGTTGAAGAGAGCGAACTCTTTGTCAAGGCGATGTACAAACACTTGACCGGAGAGATCTACTCCGGCTCGCGTGACAATGCCCTCTCGGCCTTCGACGGACACCGCACCGCCCTGCCGGGGGCTACCTATCTCGGGGGCAAGTCGGAGACCCATCCCGGTATCGATAGCCGCACCATGGCAATTCTCAACTATGTCCAGGCGCGTCTCAGTCATGGTGAAGCACTCGACTACATCAACGTCTACGAGATGCGTCAGGGCAATGAACTGGCGCTCGGCAAGGGCCCGACCCGCGAGGTGGAGTACAAGACTGATCGGCGACCCATTACCACGCGTCTGATCGAGAAGCGGCTGGCCTATCAAGGAACTGCTTACGCCAACTACATGTTGGTGCGGGTGCAGGCCTTTCAGAGTCTCGGCGTAGCCTATGGCAACCACCACCTCCTGGCGCGCCATGATGGCGAGGCACGCGAGGTACACTACTTTATCCGGCCCCGCTATGCCGGCCACCCTTACGGCTTTATCAGCCCGAACCACTTCCGGCGTATCGACTGTGAGCACGGAGTGATCGACTTTCCCGAGGCGATTACAGCTCTGGCAGCGATCATGGGTAATGCGGCGGCCCAGGCGCTGGCCGTCAAACGCTATATTCCGCAGACAAACTCGGTACTGTTCGGTGAAGGCAAGGAGATTATCGAGTTCGGTTATGATGTGCAGCATCGCTGTGAACTGCCCACGCGGGTTCGCCTCTGCTCAGTGCGTGGCACACTCGGCTGGCCCGATCTGGAGGAGACGCAGGAGAATCTGGAGCGCTGCTATCAGGTCTATCTGCAGGCCTTTGCCAGGACGCTCTATACGATGTGGCTCGAACATGCCGATGTTGTCAGCCTGGAGGAGATGAGTGAACACTTTGCTGAAGGTTTTATGGTGACCACACGCGAGCTCTACTGGAACTATGCCAATCAGCGGGAGGCCTTCAACAGCTTCAACCCCGACTTGCGATCCGCCTTTAAATTCGGGCGCAAGTGGCGCTTTGCACTCTGGGCGCTCAAACAGCAGTACGAGCAGAGTGCCACTCTGGTTGAGCGGCTCAAGCGGATGGCAAGCGCAATGGCAGCAGATGCAGAGAAGAGTGCCAAACAATGATTACGACTAAATCTTCTGATCTCTATCAGAGCGGTTTCTGGCGGCAGGCCGGTATCCAGTGGCGTTATGTCGATGTAACCGACAGTGCCAGAGCCCTGAGCCAGGCTCACCTGAGTGGCCCGACAGCAGCGCTGATACTGGCGGAATCGCTGGTGGCCGTGGCCCTGCTCAAGGGTGAGCTGACTGAGCCTGAAGAGGCGCTGACGTTGCGTCTTAAAGTCGATGGTCCGGTCGAGGGGGTGATGGTCGAGTGCGACCACTCCGGTGCGTTGCGTGGCTATACACATATCAAGGTGCTGAACCAGTTTGATGGTCTCGATGAGATTGTGGCAGCCCCGGCGCTGGGTGAGAATGGTACTTTAGGGGTGATCCGGTCGCTGCCCGGACGCTTGATCTCGCAGGCAACTCTGGCGGTTGTGCCGCCGACGCTGAATGTGGCTCTCGATAACTACCTGAGCTTCTCGCTGCAGCGGATGGCCTTTGCTGCAATTCAGGTTTTTGCTTACGAAGGCGGCATCGATCAGGCGCGTGGCTTGCTGGTTGAGTTGTTGCCCGATGGCGAGGCGGCGCTCTTTGAACAGTTACGACAGGTAGCTGCCGATGGCATGTTGGCTGAGGCTCTGGAGCACGCTCAGGATGCCCGGGCGCTCTGTGACGAGCTGTCGCTGGGAGAGACGCAGTATGATGAGCCGCAGCCACTGCGCTTTGCCTGCCGCTGCTCGCGTCAGCGCGCGCTGGAGGCCTTGATGGCCTTGCCACTGGATGAGATGGAGGAGATGATAAGAACCGGTGAGAGCTCCGAAATCAATTGTCATATGTGTGGCGAGCACTACAATTTCACGCGTGATGAGCTGCAACATCTGTTGCGGGCACGGCAACATAGTGGATCAAGAGAGGATATCTGACGCATGCGAATTGTTTGTGATGCCAATATGCCCTATGTGAAGCAGGCCTTTGCCACGTTGGGCGAAGTGGTCTTGTGTGACGGGCGGGAGATGACACCGGAGCTGGTGGCTACGGCTGACCTGCTGATTGCACGCTCGACGACCAAAGTTGACCGTCACCTGCTG
This sequence comes from uncultured Lentisphaerales bacterium, assembly GCA_964599645.1. Taxonomy (GTDB): domain Bacteria; phylum Verrucomicrobiota; class Kiritimatiellia; order RFP12; family JAAYLN01; genus JAAYLN01. The sequence continues at coordinate 11,590 of CAZRGQ010000063.1, forward strand.
GCCGGGCGCAGATTACGCTTTTACGGTTCAGGAGTGATTGGAACCGACCATATCGACATTCCGCTGCTGGAGGAGTTGGGCATCCCCTGGAGTTCGGCACCCGGTTGCAATGCCGCCAGTGTGGCGCAATATCTGACTGTGGCGCTGGTACAACTGGCACTGCGCTATGGCCGGCAGCTCGACCGGATGAGACTCGGTGTAGTGGGGGTGGGGCACGTAGGGCGTCAGGTCGTGGCACGGGCGCAGGCGATCGGTATGCAGGTGGTCTGCTGTGATCCGCCACGAAAACGCGACCCTGCTGATGTGGCGGCACAGGAGTTTGTGCCGCTTGAGCAGTTACTGCAGGAGGCTGATGTCGTCACGCTACATACGCCCCTGACGCGTCAAGGCGCAGATGCCACCTGGCATATGTTGGGGGCAGAGCAACTGGCGCTGATGCGCCGTGATGCCTGGCTGATAAATGCAGCCCGGGGTGGCGTGGTAGACGGCACGGCCTGGCTGGCGGCCCGGCAGCGGAGCCATCTGCAGGCAACGGTCTTCGACACCTGGGAGCCGGAGCCCGAGTTCCGCCCCGAGATCTTTGCCGCCGTCGATTGGGGCACACCGCACATTGCCGGACACAGCTACGAGGGCAAGGTGAATGGCACGATGATCGTCTATCGTGCGGCCTGCCACACACTGGGTGTAGCGCCGACTTATGAGCCGGAGTTGCCGGAGCCGCCAACGCCCGCGATCGAGGTCGATGCAGCCGGCTTAAGCCGTGAAGCACTGTTGCGGGCGGTGGTACTACCGACCTACTCTCTCGAAGCTGACGATCTGGTGATGCGAGCCATTCCGGCAGCGGCAACCCCTGCCAGACGTGGCGCCGCCTTCGACCAGTTGCGACGCAGCTATCCCATGCGACGCGAATTCAGTGCTACCCGGGTAACGCTACGCAATGCAACTCCGGCACAGGAGCAGATGGTGCGCGCACTGGGATTTATCTTGTAAGGCTAAATTGGCGCTATCGATGAGGATCGTGATCTCAGGCGCCTCGGGATAAGTCTGGCGAGCCACTGTTTAAAGGTGCGAATCTGTTCGGCGCGTGCCGGGTTGGCATCGGTGGCCCAATAGAGCACGGGCGCATCACCCGCCGATCCCGGGAGCGTACGCCAGGTATAGAGGCTGGCCAGCACCAGAAGTGCCAGGATAGTGGTGAAGAGCTGTTTCATCGGGCCATGCTATCTATCGTGGCGTCAATTGTACCACTCAACACCTTAGGAGGCCATGCAGGATCACGAAAACAAATCATGAACTATCGCGCAACCAGCTTGGCTTTACTCTTACACGAATAGGAGGGGCACTGTGCGTCCTTGGAGGGCGGGGCGCTGTCGCCGCCGCAGCAGCGCGTGGAGGGCGATGCTTCTGCATCGCCGCAGTTGTGCAGAAGCACAACCCTTGTGAATTGTGAGAGGTTGATGCCCTGATAACGAGCCGGATAAAATGGACGTTAAGCGTTGGGCGTTAAACGTTAAGGATTTGAAGTTAAAAATTGGATGTTATGAATTGGGCGTTAGATGTTCGGGGTTATGCTTAATTTCCAACGCTCAAGGCTTAACCCGTAGCGTCGCCTCGCTGCCACTGCGACCATGATGGCTTACTGCTGCTTTTGGCTCTTGAGCCACTCTGTAAGCTTGATCGGAATGTCGGTGCAGAGAACGTCTGCACCGTTTACCGATTGAACTCCGGTCCTCGCTTGTCGTTAAATGCCGGTCGCAGGCGTTTGTCGGCAGAGCTCTCGCGGCGGCGTGTTACCGGCGGTCCGATCTTGGCGGTCGCTTCCCGTCTTGCAGCACGGCTGAGCAGCCATTCGTCCCACGTCCAGTGTGTTTTAATCGGTTTGGGCAAGGGCATCTTCAGTCTCCTTTCGCAGGAGCATAATCTCCTTTTTTATGCTGAAGCTGGGTAAACCGGCCAGACGCTCAACCTCTGCCCAGTCTACTGCGGTAGAGCCGCTGATACATGCCGCTAACATCTTTTGAGCAACGTCGCGTGCCTCCTGACTGACCTGCGGATAGAAAGCAAGCAATACACGCTCAACCAATACCAGCTCAGGCGGTATGACAGTTATCGGGCCATAGGGAGTCTCAATAATACGACAGGGGGCTTGTGATTCATTCTCCAGTAATCCCAACAGGTCAACATATAGCCCGGCCACCTTCCAGCTACGTGGTCCGCCTGTTGCACCAAGCAAAGCCATAATATCCTGAGCCTTGCGCAAGGCAATTGGGGCAAGATTGCGTCGGCAAAAGTCTATATCGCCTGACATGTATGACCCTTCAGTGTAAATCTCTACTGCAGAGCCGCCTACAACTACTAATTCATGACCAGCATCTGCAAAAACTCGTGAGACCAGACCGGCCAGCTTAAGCCCACGCTCAAGCAGGTCGGGGGTGGCTTCAATTTCTTGCAATATCTGGTTTGGCTGAATCATGTCTTGATTGTATATTGTTTTGAATTGGGTGGCAACATCGGATATCAAAGCCACTGTAATCGATCAGTGACAGTGGTGTGGCAGAGATGAGCGAGGAGCGTAGATGGGGACAGCGTAGCTGGGGACAGAGAACAACAAGAGAAGCACAAGAAGGGACAGAGAAACTCTTCTCTCTACCGTCGCCGCTCATATTCTCTGTCCCCAAACCCATTCTCTGTCCCCGGTTTGCGTGAAGATGGCGACAGGTCTGTCGCCACAAGGTAGGGCGTGTCTCTCCGAGACCGC
>CAZRGQ010000064.1:0-14192 GCA_964599645.1 uncultured Lentisphaerales bacterium
CAACCGCGCCGTACCATCTGCCGCATAAAGTGTAGAGAGGTCAAGGGTGGTCATGATTGTTTAATCGCGATTGCCAGCAACTCTTTCAAACGTGGCAAATCTCCTTGGTCTATCACAGCAATGCCACTCTCTTCTGCCCGCCGCTTGTGTGCTGGGCCGATTGGGCGAAACGATACAACTATCCCCTTGGTACGCAGCCCGCCGGTTTTGCGCAGCGCATCAAGTTTATAGATCGTCTCAGCGGCAGGGCCATCCATTTCATCTCTGTTACTGTTGAAGCGTTTGGTCTTACATTCGATGATAAAGAGACGGTTACGCGCCAACAAGGCCACATCAAGCTCATTGCGGTTACCTTTGCCATCTTTGAAAGTCACATTTAGCAGCGGCTTAAGCTTTTTGTCTGTTTCACGCACAGCATTAAAGACCAGATGCTCCAGCCATCCACCATTGGCAAAGGTTCTGGCCTCTACTGAGCGAAACACCAGGCGTCCTTGATCTCTGGTAATGTTGTTGTAGTACAGTAACTCCATGAGATTATTCCAGTACGGCACGTCATCAGCCGGAATACGCCCAACATCCAGTACGTCGCGCTCTTGTGCCCTCATGGCGTAATAGTTCAGCGTGCCTAATGCCCGCTCCCAAGGTTTGGCGTATTCAGTTGCCAACTGCGTAGCAAACGTGGACCATTCGTCAGAGAGCTTGTTGCTCTCAGCGCTCGATTCGATCTCAAAGCCATGTATGACAAAGAAATTTTTCAGTGTCAAATTGGGTGTCATCTTGATCGGCTCCCGCTTCCGATCCAGCCAGATAAGCTCATCACTGTCAATGTTGATATAGAATACCGGCTTATCGGCCATGCGAAATGCCTCCTGCGCGGCAATGGCCATCGGCTTTGTCCCACCGGTCACATTCAGCATCACATCATCAGGTGCTCCCTTGTCAAGCCATTCAATGAAAAACTCTTGCAGCGCCGGCAGGTCATGGGCTGTGGGCAGATCCAGGATTGCAACCTCAATTTGCAAACTCTCAATTGTTTTTTTCAGCCAAGCCGCCTTCTGCTGCATGCGCCCGGTGACAGCTAACACTACCTTGTCCGGGCGTGTGGCAGTATGCCTGAGGGGCAAATAGTTAGGTACAGGTTGATCAGAAACCAGACATAGATGCGTCATAACTCTTCTCCTGTTTGCGAGACATGGGCTCCCCGTATACGCCACGGCCCCTTTGCAGCAGCGTCTCCAGCGTGCCACCGGGGCGGATGTAACCGTGCCTTACCTCGTTGGCTTGGTCGAGTACGTAGCGATTGCACCAGATGGCGCGTTGTTTGTTGATCCCTGTGCCGGAGGGCACGGGCGAGAGCAGCAGCGCCGCTCCCGCCGTGCAGGCTGCCTGCCACTGCGGTGGCAACGGCTCCGGTATCCCCCCGGGCAGCAGATGGATGTAGGGGCGCTGCCGCGCCAGGCACTGCGCCAGCAGCGCACGCTCTTGCGGCGAGGTGAAGGTGGAGATCACTGCCGGAGCCGGACACGGAGGTCCGGCCCCACGAGAGGGATGGCCCCCCGGCAGCACGGCACCGGTAGCACGAGAGGGCTGGCCCCCCGGCAGCACGGCACCGGTAGCAGGAGAGGGATGGCCCCCCGGCAGCACGGCACCGCCGGCACGAGATGGATGGCCCCCCGGCAGCACGGCACCGGTAGCACGAGAGGGATGGCCCCCCGGCAGCACGGCACCGGTAGCACGAGAGGGATGGCCCCCCGGCAGCACCATACCGCCAGCACTATCGTGGGGTGGGACCTCCGTGTCCCACTCACCCTCCGAAGCCACATACGCCACCAGCGGCCCTTGCAGCAACTCCAAATTCCCCAGGTGGTAGCTGGTAACCGGACCGAAGCGGTCATTATCCCAGCAGGCAGGATTATTGCGGATATAGGCGCGTATATTATCGAGCTCCTGGCGTGAAGTTATGAGGTTGTCATAATAACTCGACTGCCACAGGCTTGAACCGATATCAGGGCATTTCCCCGCCCTTGCAAGCCCATGATAGAGATGGGTGGCAAAACTCTTGAAACTCTGCATCAGATATGAGAGATGGTTGGGCTTGTTGGCCGGGCGCTTATGGATACGGATCACCGCATGAAAATGGTTGGGCATCACCACAAACTCATCACGGTACGCCTCGGGGTGGCGCTCAAAAAGCCCCTGCCAGCTACTCTCTATCCGTCGTCCGAGCTCATTGAGCAGGCACTTGTCATCACTGATCACTCCTAACATCGTCTTGTTGTGCGCCACCTGAGTGGTCACAAAAAACCAGCCGTATTCGTAGTTGATGTTGGGGTTGCGCAGGGACATAAGAGAATTGCTATCTGCGTTTCTCCGTTTGGGCTTCTAACAGTTGAGTCGGCTCCCGGCCCACGGTTTTTACAGGGCGACGCGATGGTGAACCCAAGACGCGATCATGTGGGGCCTCAAATGCGACAAGACGCAAGGTATTGCCATCCTTGATCGGCCTGAAATAGATTGCACTTGTCTGACGTTCAAGCGATGTACCCAAAGGCGATGGGATCTCGGCACCTTTTTTCATGTCGTTTATCCATCCTTTGCTCTTGCGGGTTCCCTTTACAAGTGACCCGATCTTGTCGGCCATTTTGTTAACATCACCGGAGACACCGCACTCCTCAATGGCGAAATGAGCTGTATCAAGTATGGGGCGGAGTACCTGCAGGTCAAATGGATGTTCCTCGCAATGGAATGAGCCCAGACCACGGGTTATGCGCAGGCCGATACCTCCCAGCATCAGAAAGCAGGCGAGGGCATCGTCAAACAGCGGCGACGCTATCTTGCGCCGGCGGATTACCTGCAATGTGAAAGTTGTTCCGGGAGGTATAACCGCTTCTGAAGTCCATCTTGTGCCATCAGCAGATTTGCTGGCAAAAAACCAGACATAGGAGGAGGAAGAATTGGGGTTTACTTTTGGCGGCTGCCATGGATTGCCGCGCTTGATATCCGACACCCGGATAACAACTGCAGATGACCTAATATTTTCCTCACGGCTGGCAATACCGCCAAACACTTCCCGTTCCTCGGTGCGTCCTCCGCCCAGCGCCCTGAACCACCAACGTAGTTGGCCGCGGATGGACGATGGCCGTATCTCGGCCACAGCCTGGTTTGCGCCGGCGCAAAAGAGAGGCATAAGAGTCAGCAGATTGTAGGTCTCTTTTTTCATTACGGCATCTTCCCAAGTTGAAGTTTATCTCTGCAATAAATCCTGATGGCCTCAACGGCCTTGGCAATGTCGCCTTTTTGCCCGGTTTTTATCTGGGCCCAAACTTCTGCCCCACGACCTTCCGGCTCGCGCAACAGAGTGACGATCGCAGTTTTTCTTTCGTCTGAGGCACGGCCAAAACCTTTAACGAAGCCATTGATTGGTCCCTTAAGATTTGGCGCAGCACTCCAAGCGTCACGCATCCTTTCAACTTCGCTCCTTTGCGGAATACGACCCCGGTTTCGATTGATAGCATCGATGATACGTTGATCCGTTAACGGGGCGAACGACTCCAACTTTACCTCAATCTCCTTGATGGCCTCTGCCACGCTCTCTGGCGGCACTTCATCCAGATTTAAGCCTTTGCGCCACGCTTCAAACTGCTCCTGCTTCTGCCGCTGTTTCTTCGTTTGTTGAGTGGCTGCGTCTATACGACTGTCGAACCATCCGTAGCCTGCTGCGGTTTTGGCACCAAGACCGAAGTTTTCGATGCCATCAATTAACCATTGCTTGGAGCTTGTCAGCAAACTGCTGACGTGTGCGGCATTTAGCTGTGTCCGTGCGGCAGGGGCCAGGGCGAAACCGAAGAGTTGGCCGGCTGCAATGGCTGGAAATACCACAGGATTTGGCAACTCGTTATCGAGCGCTACCGGGATATTTTCGGCATAATAATCTTTGTGGTGTGATGTAACTATATCCAACTCCAAATCGTGTCGGAAAAAAGTTTTTTGCATTGCACCGAAAAAGGTTATAGCACCGGCAAACTCTTTTGGAAATAGACCAAGCGCCCTCTCGATGCACTTTTTAGCCTCAGGGATGACATCTGCAGCCGCCCATGCCAAATCGGATTTGGCCGACCAGTCATCAGAAACCCAACCAAAAACAAGTGCAAGGTTGGCAAGATAGTCAGGCCGGTTGTCAGCTATGACACTCTTTAGCGCCTCCAGAGCGGCGTGGCGCGCAATTCCCTTTACGGCACTTCCAGGAATATAGGGCAGACCAGTGAGTCGATCGAGCGAACATCCGGCATTCTCCATTACACTGCCGCTCATGTTGAGTAGCAAGCGAGCCTTGTTTTCAGCGTAGATACGTACCACACCGGGTACAGCATCCAGAAAAGAGTCGTAGTTATCAAGGCGGCTTTGGCAGACGCTTTCCGGAAGTCGTTGCTTGATGGCAACATCCAGAAAAGCCCTTCGGGACTCCTCCTTCAGCGATGGATCTGTGTAACGCGAGAAGCGCAACGCACGATTTTCACATGCTGGAGCGTGAGGGCCGCCCAAAAGGTCTAGCGTATGGGGTTGGGCATGGATTAACATAATCAATCTTCCTTGCGCTTGGCCTTGCCGAAGCGCTTCACGTAATTGGAGTAAGCTATCGCTTCCAAGGTGGCGCGTTGGAGCACCAAAGCCTCCTTTGTGACAAGGTCATTGATATCGCTGGTAATGGCCTGCGACTTCAAATGTGCAAAAATATTGTCAACAGTGCTCTCATAGCCACCCCCCTTGGCTTTGGCAAAAGCCGCTGTGGCAAGCAAGCCGTCGGCAACGATCATAGTGGGAATTTTTGAGAGAATATTCCCCCCGTCAGGGCCGGTGATGGCATCATTGTTGCTGATAAAATCGAGAGCGTGCTTGGCACGTATCTGTTCAAGATTACGCATGATATTCTCCTAGTGTAAAGTTACGGTGCAGTAACCCAAACCTGTCGAAGCGTCGGCCCCCAATTGCCATACCGGTGACGCTTGCAACTTCTGCTCCACTGCTTTGAGCGCAGCATCCGCGCTTTTATCGTTGCGCGATACCCCCTGTATGGTGGCATAGAAGAGTGTGTCGGCAGGAACATTCTCCTGATTAAACAAAAATTTACCGGCGGCAGTACCGGTTGCATCATCAATCTTCACATGCGTGGCGATTTCGCAAGCTGTAGTCACGAAATATCCCAAAGTGCCATCAGAGACAAGCACCAAACGCTCCGTGTTGTTTGCAAATCCCGGCAGTGTCTTGAAGGCTGCAATCAGCTCAGGTGAAAGTTCACCTTTGTGTTTTAATGGCTGATCTTCCAGGACAATCTCATTGCGAATTCCCAGCATCTCAGCCGTGAAACATGCTGTACTTTCTCCGAGATCATCAGGCAGCTCGGAGAGGCCTTGCAAAACGCCATCACGGATAGCACGATTGACGGCGATTGGAGAGGTGACCCAGGCAAACCCTGCACGAGCCGAACGAACGGGAAACGCCAGCAATCTGCCCTCGCCAATAAGCAGTGCGCCAGCTTTGGCTGCTTTGGCATCCTCGTTGCCGAAGAGCCAGGAGACCTCTTTGCTGGCGTCGTCGTCGGGGCGTACAAGCTCTCCTTTGTGATTACTGACCAACTCGTCGCTCCACAAATCGGCCATCACCCCCTTGATGCTGCTGCCCGGTATTACCGGGAAGCGCGTATGGCGCTCGCGGATGATCGGTTGGTCAACCGCGCCGACGGAGGAGCCTGCGCCGACGTGCAGCGGTGTGCGGGTGAAGATGGTGAGGATTCTCTGTTTCATGGTGCGTTCCTTTGATGGTGTTGAGAGAGGCCGACACGGAGGTCGACCCCTACGAGATTGTGGGTAGTGAGGAGCAGAGGCCGTAACCAAACCCCTTCTCGCCGTAAATGTCGCTGCGGGGACGGCCGTGCAGCAGGGTGGCCAAGGTGCGGGCTTTTTCAAGGCTGCCGCAGTCGAAAAGATAGCAGGAGCCGGCGGGGACGGCGAGTTGAGTGGGTTTGGCACCGCCTTCCTGCAAGTCCCAGCCGGAGAAGGCCAGCGGCTTGCCGATACGGGCGGCAATCAGCTTGCCGCCAACCAGAGGCTCTTGTGCCTGACGCGCTTTCCAGTCGCGGCGCGACTCTCCCGCTGCCCGGGTGATACTGCGCAACATCACCACGCCATCTCCCCCTGTCCAGCCCGGCAGCCACCCCGCATTAAACAGCGCCGGGGTGATCAAGGTCCAACGCAGGTATTGGGTTGTGATCTCTGCTTGCGGCCAAACAGATGGCGTCATGCTCCTGGTCAGATGCGCGACTCCCTGCTGACCGCCGATCACAAGCGTACGCCGGTTGCCGAACTGCTCAAAGAGATCGACGATCTCACCGCCTCCACGTGGTTTAAGCTGACACTCCGCCGCAAAGGCCAGAGCTACGTCATCGGCCAGTCGCAGATACTCCGCCTGGTAGAACTTGCCATCCACGGTGGTGCCACTCTCAGGATCGATAGCAATGCCGATGTTGCGCTCTTCAAAGTAGAGTGGATCGGTGTCGGACAGATCGGACATGTCAGACAGATCGGACGGTCCAGCAAGATAACGCTGGAAATCGGTTGCGCTGATCCATGCTATCCCTGCCTTCTCTTTGCCCTTGCTTTTCGGCAGAAAGGCGTGTGTCAGTGGCGTCGGCAGGTCGGTACCTTCACATTTGACGAGTTGCATGTTGTAATCGAGCGGCATGGGGAGATAGAGTTGACCGGCACGGCAGGGAAACGGCCCCACGCTCTGCAAGGCGCCAAAGCGGAAGGAGGAGTTTTGATTTTTGTCGTGCTCTTTGGCGGTGTGCTCGCTACCCTCCCACACCTGCCGTGCAGGCCATTCGCGATGAAAGGCGTTGATCAAGGCGTTCCAGAGTTGGTCGGGACGTGGCCAGTTGGCGCCCTGGCCGGCATCGGAAGCCTCCATCGGACGCGCATCACGCATGAAGAGCAGATCACGCGGGGTCAGTGTAAAATTGTGCTTAAGCTGCATCTTCACGCCTCTCCTTGCATCCGGTTCATAAAGGTCTCGACCAGAAAGAGGTTGATAAAATCCTGCGGCCGGGGCGGCGTTGCCTCTGTATCGCCGGGCTTGGAGGCAGGGGGCAGGAGGCAGGACGCCAGCCAGGTGTTGATCTGCTGCAGCAGTGGCTCCCGCTCCGCCTTAAGCTCGGCTCCCTGACGTGATACTACATGCTCAACCTCTTTTTCAATTACCCCCACCATTTCTTTCAGACTCTCGGCGTCGCTCTCCTCTAGTGCGTATGGTTGTAGCAATGCGGCCAGGGTGTAGGGAAAGCGGCCGCTGAGCTGACCCGACTTGCTTAGGCGGGTCACTGTGGCCATCAGCTCCAGGGCACTGTTCTTTTGCCGCTCCTCGGCGGACTCGCCCTTGCCCTCCCATTTGCAACCCCACTCGATAGTCTCGCCGGAGCGCTTGTAGACGTCAATTGCCAATGCGGCACGACCATAAACATCTTTGGCACGTCTCGCGGCCTTTTGTGCCTGCTGCACCAACATCTGCAGTGGCGTATTCTGATGCCCCACGGCGATGCCGCAGGAGACGTAAGACTCTGAGCCGGGCAAGAGATAGCCCTCTTCGGCAAAATCAGTGCGGAAGGCCTCCCGCAGCTTCCGGGCACACTCAATGACACGGGTCGATGGTAAAAGCGCCAAGACGTCGTCACCACCGGCGTAGACCAGATTGCCGTCGCAGCTCTCCACCACAACCCGCGCCTGGTGCATGGCAAAGTTGGCGAGTGCCTCGCTGAACTGCAAGTGGTAGGAGGGCGTCAGCAGGCGGTGCAACTCCTTGGTGCCGGTAATCCCTTCCAAATACTCCTTTGCCTTTGGCGCAAGCTGCTTTAGAAACTTGGGGGTCTTGGCACCGGAGATCCATTTGCCCATCTCATCGCCATCCATGGCCAGGACGGCAATGTAGGGTGAGGGAGAGGAGCCGGGTTTAGCGACAAGATTGCGGGCAGCGATCTCTTTGGTAGAGGCATGGCGTACAGAACGTGAGAGCAGTTTCTTCTCCAACCCCAGTTTTTCACGCAGATAGGGGATGTCGGCTTCGGGGTGACACCAGAGGCGCTTGATCAGGTTCATGGCCCCATAGCGGTGCGAGGCGGTGGTGAAAATCTTGCCATCGGCCTGCTTGGCCAACTCGCCCCAGAACTTTTCATCACCGATGCACTCCTCCTTGCCGGAGAGAGAGTCTTTAGCAGAGGCGGTGTCGCCAACTGGCTGCCACTGCGCAAAGTTGCGCGTGTTGCGCCGTGCTGCCAGTTTGGCATCGAGCAGGGCATAGTGGGCAGACCAGAGGATGCCGGAGTTCTTGAGCTTGGAACCGCTGAAATAGCGGCCATCCCTGTCGGATTCAGGCAGATCTATTTCCGCAAGCCTAAGCATGGCTTTGAGACGTCCGGCCACTCCGGACTGGTCATCTTTATCTGTAGGCAGTTTTTCCGCCTCGGCCAAGCACTCGTCGCGGCTCAGCCAAGACTGTGTGGCCCAGGTGATGGCGGGGAAGGCGGCCAACTGCCGCTCCCAACGTGTATGCCACTCGGGCTCTGCTCCATGCTCCAAGAGCCATTGCCAGACGGCCTCCCCAATCGTGCGCAGCTCACTATGGATGGCATTGGCCGCGATTTCTGCCAGCTCCGCACCCCTGCCAGGCGGCACAATGGCAAAGAAGCGGTTGGGCAGCGTGGGTGTGAGTAACCAATCGGCCATCTTGTCCCAATCACCTTTGTCGTCAAGCAGACGCTCCCAGGTAGTCTGGGTTTGGCCATCTATGCCATGTTTCCAGGGGGTGCTGTAAAACTCATTGTGGTGCAGGGCATCGAAGATGCCATTGCCGCGCAGTGAGGGGAAGACGACAGCATCGGGGCCGATCTCATCGGTAATCGCTTTCAAACCGTGTGCCACCAGCCATGAGAGGAGGTAGGAGCCCGACCAGAGATCGCGCGTGGTGCGCGCCTGGGCAATGAACTCCTGTACCGGACCGAGTTGCATCATCAGTAGCTCCGGTTTTACCTCCCCGCCTACAATGCAGGGTGTCAAAGCCGAGGCCAGCGACATGTGGGTCCAGATGGTGTGGTCGGGGATGCGGGTGTCAGCCGGCAGAAAGGACAAAGCAGCTCGGCTTAATGCGGCATTCTCCAACCAGCGACGCCAATAGAGGAAAAACTTCCGATGCCAATCGCCATCTGGCACACTTTTGATGGCGTTCTGTATGACCTCACTATGCGCACCAGCCTCTGTCGCAAAAAGGGTGGGGAAGGGATAGGGAGCTGATGAGAGCGGGTGGATAAAGAGCGACGTCTCCTTAAAGTTGTGCGCACACTTGCCTTTGGGGAAAACGAAACGCTCAGCGGCTGAGGCAAACCAATCGGCCGGCTTGATCTCTTGTGCATCGTGGCGGCGATACTCATCATCGGCAAAACCCGCTGTCCGTTGATAAGTTGCGGCCGTCGACTCGTGGTTGACGATGTCGAAACATTTGTCGGGTGCATCATGCAGCAGCGCCATCAACTTGCGCTGCCAAAAAAGCTCTCTTTGCTGCTCCATCAGAGTCGTTCCTTTCATTGCTCTTAACATACTATAAAACCAGGTAGAGCGAGCTATACCGGGTATCCGCGGATGTCCGGAAAGGGATCGCGCCCGCTGAAAGAGAGTTTGCCATAGGTGGTGGCGGCTTCACGCGTCGGCAGCAACTGCGCCACAAAGGGGGCTGTCACGGGATGTCGGCGCAACTTGGCACGCAGCCCCGAGAGCAGCCGGCGTGTGGTGCTGATCGCCTCTAAATGTGACAGCAGCGCGCCGCTATCGTCGTAGTAGCGCTCGGAGGCCTGGAAGTCGTGCCACCACGGCACTGCCTGCTGCGACAACTTGCGGCCTTTAAAGCGCAGCAGCTCCTCAGTTATGGTGCTATGGTTGGTTACGCCTCTGAAGTAGAGCGACAACACCGCTGTTTCGGGGGCGCTCAAGGCGATATAGTCGGCGCGATCGATCAATAGCCGGGTGCGGTCGTGATCGAGGCTCAGTTGCGGTGCGATCATCGGTGGTGGTGCCTCCTGCTGCACGCCGGCCACCAGCGCAGCGTAGCCCGGCGGGGTGGCGCGGAAGGCACCCTCATACCAGCCGCGCATGCGGACAAATGGGACATCGATCAGCTCAATCAGGGCCCGGCTGCTCGCATGGCTGCGGCCATCGGCTCCCCGATGTTTCACTTTTGCTTCTGGGAAGAGGAAGGGGGGATCGAGCGGGGTATCAAAGGGGGCGTTTACCAGCACATGGAGCACACGATCCTGACTCCGTCCCAGCAGGCTCATGCAGGCCATCAACATGGCGCTCATCGTCTTGCGTCCGCCGGCGATCGAGGCCAGTACCTCTGTGTCGGGGCTCTCGGTAAACGAGCGCAATTCACGCAGGATAAAGTCGGCGGCGGCGAGGTTGTCGGCGCTTGTCACAAGATCGGCCAGATCGCTGGCACCATCCGGAGCAGGGAAGAGGCGTACGTGGTCGGCCGCCAGGCCGAAGCGCAGCTTGCCCGCTACCGCATGCCCCTCCCGGGACAAGGCCGCTACCAGACGTTGCCAACCGCAGTCGTTGTTGAAGAGAGCTTTACTCAGGGCTTGCCGGCCAACAGTGGTGGTGAGCACCACGATATGGTCGGGGATCAGCGGCTCGGCTGAATGTGCCAATGCCCACACCGTTTCGGTAAGAACCGATGGGGAGACACCCAAGACTGCAAATAGCACGCGCTCCATAGGCAACCCTCGCTCCAAAATAGTCGGCTTCAAGTGACGCTTCAAACTGAATAGTCTGCCAAATATGACGCCATTCTACCTGTAGGCCGCAGGGATAGCAAGCGCTGAATTAAAAATCTTTTTTATAGGTCTGGATCGTCGGGCTCGGGCAATACCTGCTCAATGAGCGACATCGGCAGTTGTGGCAGATCCGGCTGCATACCTCTGCCAGCGCGGGGTTTACGTTTTGTCTTGCGCAGTGCCTCTTGCCTCTTGTGGAGGCCTGCGGCTGGTAGAGAGGGGGCAGTCTCCAGATCGGGTGGATGAACCTCTAGGAAGGCTTCCCTGCTTGCCAGTGCCGTTTTAAGAAGTCCACGTTGCTGCAATGAGCGGAAAAGGGCGATAGCGTAGGCCTGACAGTTGATCGAACGCTTGGGATTGAACTCTATATCGGTAAAGCTGCTGTATGTGTCAAGTTGCTCCATCAAGGCGATATTACGACTCAATATCTGGCAATAGACCCAGTTGTAAAAGGCGCGTTTGGGAGTCAATGGCCAAATTTGATTGTATAATCTGAAGCTCTTCACTGGTTGGTTGCGATATGGTTCAAGCATGGCGCGTGCCTGACGGGCAGAGAGTCTGTATCCTTGCGGAAAAGGCCCTTTAGCCTCAAACACCTTACTGCACTGGTAGAGCGACTCAACCGTTACAAACCCCTTGGAGCGCCTCGATTGTGCCCCAAGGTTAAAGGCGCTGAGCTGGATACCAAGCGCCTGATCCGATTTTGAGGAGACTTCAAGGGTTTTTTCAGCAGGATAGTGCATTATTGTAGGTTATGATCGCTGTTTTGCTGTTGCGCAACAAGTCCTGATAGGAGGCAAACAGATGACGGGCACGATAGATGGCAACGGTAGTTTTACCGCTGCCGGCCGCACCACGAATTAAGACAGGTTCCCGCAGCGGCAGGGTCAACACGTCGTGTTGTGCTCCCGTGAGCGTTACAGGCTTGGCTGCCAGATAGTCTGCTATTGCTTTCATGCCGCCATTATAGAGGGAGAGTATGGCATTATGCGGTATGGGGATAACTGCGGATAACCGCAGTCGTTCAATCGCCTTTCGGCTGTGTGGTCGATTGTGACATCGACATATCTGGCGACATGGTTATTGAGCCAGCGGGCAAGTCTCAATCGCCTTTCGGCTGTGTGGTCGATTGTGACGGCGCCCACCATCACAGCGCTTAAAGCCGCTCTGGCGGCCCATGAGTCTCAATCGCCTTTCGGCTGTGTGGTCGATTGTGACATACGGGGGGCACTGGTAAAAAAGGCCTCCTGAGCGAGGCTGAGGTCAGTCTCAATCGCCTTTCGGCTGTGTGGTCGATTGTGACTAGCTCTCGTGTTAAGCCACTTGAAAAAGTGGTATCTGGAAGTCTCAATCGCCTTTCGGCTGTGTGGTCGATTGTGACGAATTGCCAGTATCTAGTTAATGAACTCGCTCATCGATATACGTCTCAATCGCCTTTCGGCTGTGTGGTCGATTGTGACAGAAATACAGAAACAGCTCAAAAACACCCTTATTGGAACGGGTCTCAATCGCCTTTCGGCTGTGTGGTCGATTGTGACGCATCATGAAGTTGGAACACCTCGCACTAGTGCTCTTAGTCTCAATCGCCTTTCGGCTGTGTGGTCGATTGTGACTTGCGCGCCTACGTAGAGAAATACGGCGAGGCGGAAATTGTGTCTCAATCGCCTTTCGGCTGTGTGGTCGATTGTGACCCTTGGCAGGGAAGAAGATGACGCCCCCCGTGCGCCAAGGGTGGTCTCAATCGCCTTTCGGCTGTGTGGTCGATTGTGACAGGTAATTCCGCTCCCGGAATTATACGAGCTAGCTTGCAAACGTCTCAATCGCCTTTCGGCTGTGTGGTCGATTGTGACTGCCATATCTGCCCTGTTGCGGTGCCCCACTCTTGCGCTAACGTCTCAATCGCCTTTCGGCTGTGTGGTCGATTGTGACAAGTACGAGAACCGTTATGTTGAGATGGGGGAGATGTCTCAATCGCCTTTCGGCTGTGTGGTCGATTGTGACTGCCGGCGCACAAGGGCAAGATCGTCACCAGCAGAGCACTGGGTCTCAATCGCCTTTCGGCTGTGTGGTCGATTGTGACCCCCGTGCCGGTGAACTCGCAGCCCCCCGGTTCCCCGTCTCAATCGCCTTTCGGCTGTGTGGTCGATTGTGACGGCACGGCGGGGCGGCGCTGGTCGCCGTCTTGAACGAGTCTCAATCGCCTTTCGGCTGTGTGGTCGATTGTGACAACGCAATATACATTACAGATAACGGCGAAACCGGCGACCGCCAGTCTCAATCGCCTTTCGGCTGTGTGGTCGATTGTGACTCAGGGGCTAGTTAGGGAATCGACGACAGGGCGCTATGTGGCGTCTCAATCGCCTTTCGGCTGTGTGGTCTATTGTGACAGGCGGTGGTGCAAACCATCGTCGCCGAGGGCGACGATGCGTCTCAATCGCCTTTCGGCTGTGTGGTCGATTGTGACTCCGGATGGAGACCTGGGCAGAGGCCGCAGAGCGGCGCGTCTCAATCGCCTTTCGGCTGTGTGGTCGATTGTGACAGAAGCTTACGGCACGGAGGACGCCTAACCAACCCCCGTCTCAATCGCCTTTCGGCTGTGTGGTCGATTGTGACTAGGTTAAACTTCGCTCGTGACTTCGCCCGTGACGACCTCGGGTCTCAATCGCCTTTCGGCTGTGTGGTCGATTGTGACACACATCAAGATGTCCCGCCGCTGCCGACGGCACGCACCCCAGGTGTCTCAATCGCCTTTCGGCTGTGTGGTCGATTGTGACCCCGCAAGGGATCGCTTAAAGACCGCTTGCAAGCGGTCTCAATCGCCTTTCGGCTGTGTGGTCGATTGTGACGTCGAGGATTATCCAAGCTACAAGGCGCTTAATGACTTTGTGGGGGTCTCAATCGCCTTTCGGCTGTGTGGTCGATTGTGACCGCAGGAGCCTGCCACCAAGGATGATCCTGCTAGGCAGTCTCAATCGCCTTTCGGCTGTGTGGTCGATTGTGACTGTCGAGGGTATGGTTGGAATCAAGAATGTATATCCGGTCTCAATCGCCTTTCGGCTGTGTGGTCGATTGTGACTCGTCTTCGCCTTGCCTCCCTTCGCACAGGATGACAAGGTGTCTCAATCGCCTTTCGGCTGTGTGGTCGATTGTGACTGGCGCCCCGCCACCGAGGAAGAGGTTGAAGCGAAGCGTGTCTCAATCGCCTTTCGGCTGTGTGGTCGATTGTGACAAATGGCCGAAACCATGCGTGACTTCATGGAATCGGAACCATCGTCTCAATCGCCTTTCGGCTGTGTGGTCGATTGTGACCCGCGCCCGAGGA
>CAZRGQ010000065.1:0-13894 GCA_964599645.1 uncultured Lentisphaerales bacterium
ATCAACCATTGAGTGCCATTGCCCAAGGGTGAAGCTATACCACCAAATGGAGGGCGAAGCTCCTGCTGAGCCGCAGGTGCAAGAGTTTGTGCATGAAAAGCGGCGGAGGCGTGTGACAACTCCCGCAAAATGGGGTAGAGCTGGAGGCTTTCATGGCCTCCTGCCAGTTTTCCCTGGAAGCTACTCCAGCTCGACGAAGTGGGCGCGCAGGTAGTCGAGGGCGCTCTGGAGGTCGGGCAGGATTTTAGTGCAGAAGCGGACCATCCAGGGGGAGCACTCTTCGAAGCTGAAGGGGGAGAAGGCGACGATAAACTTGCCGAGGTTGTGGGCGGCGTAGAAGACCTCCATGGCGGTGCCGATCGAGGGCTTGTTGTAGTTGACGAGGATGATATCAGCGTCGCGTACATCCTGCAGGTCGAACTCGACAATCTCGTTGGCGCTGTCGACTTCACGATCTTTGAAGTTGCGCCGCATCGGGTCGAGCAGGGTGAAGTCTTTGGCCAGCGCCTGAATGGCACGTTCGCGCCAGGTGGCGGCGGCCTGGGGGCACTCATCCATGATCGGCCCGCTGAGGTAGATCTTCTTGCGCATTGTGTCAGAGCCAGTTGCCGTAGGGCAGGGGGAGTTCAAAGGAGGAGGCGGGCAGGCGGCGGCGGCCGCCGACCAGATTGCAGACGGGGTTGTCGGCCCAGGCGTAACGCACCCAGCGGGGCGTGGCAACCTCGCGGCAACTCAGCGTCACGGTATCGCTGCCGGTGATGGTGGCAGTGGCCTGATAGAAGCGGCGCTCATGTCCGGCGAGCTCAAAACCGCACGGAGGGGCGTCATCGCTGGTGGCGAGGTCGCCGCCGACAGCCTTGAAGCGTAGGCAGACCTGGTTGTCAACCGCATGGGCGCTGGCCGGCAGGGGGCTGGAGCCGGGGGCGAACTCTGGCAGGCCGTAGCTGTGGGCCAGGGCGGCCAGAGCCAGACGTTTGCCGACATCCTGCTTGTTCTTGGGGTGGATGTCTTCAGCGTCGCCGATATCGATGGCGACGGCCATGCCGGTGTGGGGCAGTTCGAGGGTGAGGCGCTGCGCCTCGCGCAGTTGCGCCCAGGTGCTCTCGGTAGGTCCGGTCTGGAGTTGGCGGAAGTTGGCGAGCTGCACCCAATAGAAGGCGAGATCATCACGGCCGAAGAGGCGACGCCAGTCGCGGATCAGGGCGGGGAAGAGAGTGCGGTATTCAGCATAGCGGTCGGCGTTGGACTCGCCCTGATACCAGATAAAACCTTTAAGGGCGTAGGGTACGTGGGGAGCGACCATACCGTTGTAGAGGACGGTTGCGGTGTTGGGATTGTCGGGGCCCGGTGGCGGCTTGGCCGTCACACGGCCGTAGTCCTGCTCTATCATGTAGCGCCACTCGCCGGCGAGCGGGAGGCGTTCGGCGGCGGGAGCAGCGACGGGAGCCAGCCACATCTCCTCACTCGGGCCGGCCATGCCGCCAGCGTAGAGGTGGCTGAAGACGCGGACGGCCACCGAGTTGTCACCCGCCTTAAAGCTGTCGGCAGCGATGCGATAGCGGCGCAGCGCCGACCAGGAGGTGGGATGATCATTGAGGCCGATGGCACCGACCAGACGGCCGTTGAAGTAGGTGTGATCCGCTTTGTCACAGGCGCCGACTGAGAGCTCCAGTTCGCGGCCCTCCCAGGCGGCGGGAATCTCGACGCGGCGGCGGAACCAGAAGACGCCGTTGGTATTGTGCCCGGCATTCTCCCAGAGGCAGGGCAGCTCCATCTTGCGCCAAGCGGTGTCGCTGCAGTTGGCCAGGTGCCAGCCTTCAGTCTCGCCACGATTGCCGCGATCCTTGGGCAGCGAATCCTCCCAGTCGCGCTTGACGGTTTCACAGGCAACCAGGTCGAGGTTGCCGTCGGGAGTCATGAATGAATTGAGCCAGCGGGAGTGTTGGATATGGGCCGGTTCGGTCTCAAGCCCTGCCAGAGAGGTCCAGGCTTCGACGACGGTGCCGCCCCAGGAGCTGTCGATAATGCCGATGGCCACGCCGAGGGCGCGTTGCAACTCGCGGGCGAAGAAGTAGCCGGCGGCTGTAAAGCGGCCGACTGTCTCGGGATTGCAGACCTGCCAGGAGCCGCCTACGCTGCTGGCCGGTGCCAGCGCGATAACACGATCGGTAGTGAAGACGCGAATGGCAGGCTGGTCGCTGTCAGCCTGTTCGGCGGGGAAGTTGTAAGACTCGGCAACCTTCATCTCCATGTTCGACTGCCCCGAGGCGAGCCAGACCTCGCCCAGCCAGACATCCTGCAGGGTGATCGTATCGTCGCCATCGCTGACAGTCAGCTCAAAGGGGCCGCCAGCGGCCTGCGGCGGGAGCTGCAGCAGCCACTTGCCGGCGGGGGTGACCACGGTGGTGGCAGTGGCCTGATTGAGGGTGACGGTGATGGCGGCACCGGGGCGACTCCAGCCCCAGACGGGAAGCGGACGTTCCCGTTGCAGTACCATCTGATCCTGAAAGAGAGAGGCGAGTTTTAGGTTCATAAGTGGCGGCAATTTTAGACTTCTGCGCTGGTGCCGTCAAGCCGAAGAGTGGCTTCAGGGTATACCTTCAGGCTTGTAATTGGCGCTGCTGGCAGTTATCCTCACGTCGATGCCATTACCGACCGCAAATTGCGGCAACAGAAGCAGGAAGCACGCATGAACAAGATGCCAACCCTTAGAAAAATTGATCGCACCAACTTTGTCGACACTTTGACCACCAGCCACCAGCCGTGGTTTGATGGCTACTATGCCCTCTATTCAAGCCTGCTGCAGGGCGTGACTACCGATCCGGCGCTGATGCTGCTGCCGATTGATGACCATCTCGTCCACCGCGGCGATGGCGTCTTCGATACCGGCAAGTGCGTAAACGGCGGGCTCTACAACTTCGAAGCCCATCTCGACCGGCTGCTGCGCTCAGCGGCCGCCATCGGTATCGAGTGGCCGGCCGGACGTGACGACATCATGCGTCTGACGCTGGCGACGCTCCGCCATGCGGGCAAACGGGACTGCTCTGTCCGCGTAATTCTGGCCCGTGGTCCCGGCAGTTTCGGCGTCTCGCCTTACGACTCCCCTAAGCCGGCCCTCTACATCGTCGTCTATGCTCTGGGGAAACCCTTTATGCAGAGACACCCGGCAGGGGCCACTCTGCGGCGCAGCGCTGTGCCCTGCAAAGAGTCGGAGATGGCCGCCGTCAAAAACTGCAACTACCTGCCCAATGTCATGATGAAACGCGAATCAATCGATCATGGGGTCGATTTTGTCGTCAGTTTCGATAAACATGGCTACATGGCAGAAGGCGCCACGGAGAATATCGGTATTGTTAACGCTGCGGGCGAGCTTCTCTTTCCACGGCTGGAGAATATCCTAGCCGGTACCACCATGCTGCGTCTGCTGGAGCTGGCGGAAGAGTTGGTAGCCGACGGCACCTTGCGGGCGATCGGCCATCGCGACATCAGCGAAGAGGATATCTTCAACGCCCGCGAGGTGCTGGTGGTCGGCACCACCATCAATCTGGTGGCCGTCTGCCACTATGAGGGACGCCCCATCGCCAATGGCCAGCCGGGGCCTCTCTGGCATCGCCTCGGCCGCATGCTGGAAGAGGATATCGCAAGTAATCCGGCGTTGCGGATCGAGCTCTGACAGCTCACGGCAGAAAAGCCGACTCCGGTGCCAGGTTCTCCGGCGAGAAGTGGAGCAGTTCACCCTCGCTCTTGACCACCTTGCCCGCCTCATCGAAGGTAAGACGCACCGCCGACATCACCGTATGTTTGGTGGCGACCACATCACCAACCCACGCGGCACCGGAGGCGTAGTCTGCTCCGGCACAGGCGATCGTCACGAGGATGTCGTTGTAGCGCTCAATCTGAAACTTGTGGATATGTCCGGTGCAGATCAGATCGATATAGTCGCTGAAATCCTTGGCCAGTGCGGCGCCCTCACTCGGCGCTGAGTGCATCACGACGATCGCGGCATCGGCTCCCTCGCGCAGCTTCTCCTTGTTGGACAGAGTATAGGCCCAGGTCATGGCGGCATTGGTGATGCCCGGCACCTGATTGTGGGAAAACTCGGTGCGTAGGTCATGCCTGTCACCCGTGCCCGGATACCATTGGGCATGGTGCGCAAAATCGACGGCTCCATCTGTACCATGTTGGGTGTCGTCACCTCGATATTGGCGCAGATAATCGGAAATTCGGCCTTTTGCAGACAGCGTACCGTCACATTTGAGACGTAGTAGAGGTCGTGGTTGCCGGGAGCCATGGCGTCGAAACCGATATCGTTCATCTTGGCGATCATATCGTTGAGATTGGCCTCATACTCGGTCACATCGGCGATCTTGGGGTAGTAGGATTGCCACGCCGCCTCACGGTAGGAGATATCACCGCCATTGAGCAGCAAGACGTTGCCCTGATAGCGCCGACGGAACTGCTCGACCTTGCGCTTGACAGCCTCATATTGAATGAACTGCCCATGTTGATCGTTGCGGTAGGTGGGGACAGAGAAACAGTCGGTCGTCGCATTCTCTGTCCCTGTCCTCACCGCCCCGCTTGGTTTCTGTCGCCCCGCGTCGGAGTCCAGCCTTCAGGCGGCAGCAACCAGGAGCTTCAGCTCCGATTACAGCCGTGTTCAGTCGGGCCTGAAGGCCCTTTTTGGCTTCCGGCTGAAGCCGGTACTCCGGCCATGCTGGAGTGACAAAGGGACAGAGAATGTGTAGCGTCGGTTTCCCGATCTTTGTCCTCTTCATCCTCGTCCCGATCATTGTCCCGATCCTTGTCTCGCAGTGACGAGAATCAAGACGAAGAGTGAGACGAAGAGCTGGACGAGGATTGTGGCAAATCATCTCATCCTTGTTAAACCTGCGGCCCGCTACCGGAGGCGTCTGACGAGGCGGTATTGCCCTTTGTAGCGGCGCGCCAGAGCATTGAGGAAGGCGCTGCCGTCTTTGTCGATCATGTAGCCGATGCAGCTTACCTGCGGCTCTTTGTGTCCCTTCGGTTTATATTCGGCTTCGTAGATCAGGCTCATGTGCTGGATAAAGTCGGCCAGTACCCAGTTGGCCGGTTGTGGTGGATTGGGCGGCCGCGGACGGGAGACGGTCTTCTCTTCGCTCCAGTAGCCGGGGCGAGCCGGAGCGCCGGGATCGGCGCGGGCACCCTCTTTGAGCGCGGCCGGTTTGGGTGGGCGTGCCGGCTGGGGTGGCACCCAGACACGGCGTGTCGGGGCGTTGTCGAAAGCTGCCAGTGCAGCCGCATGCGACTCACGCCACTGGGCCACCTGCTGGCGATGTGCCTCCATCGCCTGCGGGTCGACCGGCTTGGTTACTTCGGGCAAGCCGTCGCTGATAATCAAAATCGTATCGGCCAACTGCTCCATGGCGGCGCTCAGCGCCAGATCGAGGCGTGTGGTGCCGCCCATGGCTCTAAGGCCCACGCTGCCCTGAGCATAGTTGCCGCTGGTAAGCCCGTAGTTTCCCGCCACGTTGAAGCCGGCCAGAAACTGCTTCGCCTGTGAACGGGTCTCATTGCTGGCATAGACCATCTTGGGGCTCATCACCGAACAGGCATCGGCAAAGACGATGACACTGAAGAGGGTGCCGTCACGGAGGGCATCGACCACCTGGTTGAGGCGTTGGCGCACACGATTAAAGCCGGCCGGTCCGCCACGTTCCTCCTCAACCATGCTGATCGAGATGTCGATCAAGACGGCGATACGCTCGCCGCGTGCCTGTATATCAAAGAAGTTGATCGAGGAGACACCCTCGCCAAAACCCGATGTGCCGTAGCCGGTGCCGAGCCCGGCCCCCAGACCGCGTCCGCTGACTGCTTTGAATTTGGGCTGGAAGGTGGTGGTTACCAGCTTGGGGTCGAGCTTGATCTCCGGCAAGGCGATCTGTGAGGGACGCGCCGTTACCATGCGTGGCACAACGGCAGGTCGGCTCGAACTCCGTTGGCGATGCTGTACCTTAACCTTTAACTCGACCTTGCGCGGCTCATAAGTCTTGGCCGGTGGCGGCACCTCAAAGACCGTCTCTTCGGTCATAAAATACCTGACCAGGCGCATACCGCCAAAGATCAGCATCGCCAGAACGTGTATGCCCAGACTGCCGAGCATGATATAGCGCAGCAGTTGGCGCCGCCCCAGCCTGAAGCGTGGTTGCGGGGGAGCGACTGCGGCGACTTCCGCCCCGTTGGTCATCTCTTGTACTGCGCTCTCCATTGCTCTCTCCCTCTGGCGTACGACGGGGCCGCTATTCACTGCCTCCGGCAAACGTCACATCTTTGATCTTGGCTGCGGCACAGGCATTCATCACATCGATCACGCGTTGATGTTCGCTGTTGTCGTCGGCCCAGATCGTAATCAGGGCGGGGTTGCCGGCCGCCTGCGAAGCTGCCCGGTAGTGGCGCAGAGTCTGCTGCAAGTCGGGCAGGTCGCGTGAGGTGGCCGAGTCGAATTCACGATCATTGAGAAATATCTGGCCGTTTTCACGCACCTCGATCATCTGCTCATCGGGCATCTCCACCTGGGTGGCCTGGGCGATCATGCCCGGCAGGCGGATACCGAGATCGGCCTCCGGCATGATCAGACTGCAGGTGCAGATAAAGTAGATCAGCAGCAGGAAGGTCATGTCGATCAGGGGAGCGATGCTCAGCTCCGGCTCATCGGTTACCGGCAACATCAGTTTCACTCGTGCTCCTCCTCGGCACCGCCGCCGGGGGCGAAGACGCCAAAGATAAAGTCGCCTACGCCGGCCTCAGCCATCGCATTCATCACCAGACGCACAGTCCGGTGCGGTGTCGTGCGGTCGGCTCGCAGGTAGACCTTGGTCTCGGGGGCGCTCTGCATGCGGGTGGCCACCATGGCGCGCAACTCATCGATTGTAACAGGTTGCTGGCCGCTGAAGACGGCGCCATCGCTCATCACATTCACCGTCCAGCGGTCGGGGCGCTCTTTCGGCACGGTGCCGCTGGTCGCTTCGGGAATGGCCAGATCGAGATTCTTGGTCGAACTGAGGTGCGAGGCCGTCATGAAGAAGATCACCAGCAGGAAGACCATGTCGATCATCGGCGCCATCTGGAATTTAGGCTCCTCTTCGGTCTCAAGCGGGATACGCATAACTCACCTCGTCGGCCGTTGGCAGGCTCACGCCTCCTCCGCCGTCACCTCCATCGTGCCTGTGGTACCTGTATTGAGGCGATGCATCATATCGCCCAGCAGGCGCGAAATACGTGACATGTTGCTGGTAAAGAGCGTCTTGAAGCCGAAGTAGGCAAACATGGTCGGGATGGCGACGATCAGGCCGGCTGCCGTCGTGATCATCGCCTCACCGATGTCGGAGGCCAGCTTCTCGGGATCACCCATGCCGCCCATGCCGATCTTGTTGAAGGCACCGATCATGCCGGTGACCGTACCGAGCAGGCCGAACATCGGGGCGATCTGTGAGATCACCGAGAGGTAGGTCAGCGGCTTCATGCCCTCGTTCACCTCGGTGACCGAGACCTCCTCCATCGCCTTCTCGACGTTTTCGACATCGAGCTGGTCGCCATTGACGCGTCCCAAACCGGCGCTGAGGATGTTGGTCAGGATGCCGGGAGCGCTCTGGCAGACCGAGACGGCCTGTTGCAGGTCGCGCTGTGCGAGGGCGTCGTTCAAAAGCGGCACGATCGTCGGTTGCAACATCTTGTCGCTCCGGAACTGCAGCCAGCAGTAGATCGAGAGCGCCACTGTGCCGACCGAACAGAGCCCGATCGGATACATGGCGAAACCACCCACCTTCCAGTAGTCCCAGAGGGTGTTCCACTGCGCCTCTTTGGCCACCTCCGCCGGTGCCCCGCTCTGCGCCTGGGCGATCAGGGTCACCAGTACTGCCAGCAGAAAGGTGGCAAATATCAGTGGATTGCGTTGTTTTGGCGTCATGCTCATCGTCCTCGTTCTCGTTTCCTTGCGTTAAACTCTCACTCTCATGGGGCGTTGTGGTCGATTACTTCCGACTCCTGCTCGCCGCCAAATTCCAGCTTCTTCTCGCCCGCCCGCTTCAAGAAGGCCTCTACCAGTCCATTCATATCCTCATCACCACTCATGAAGATATGTTCCACCGTAACCTCCTCCTGCGCTGCCGTCAAGCCCTGTGCCATGATCGCACGCAGTCGCTCAGTTGCCTGCCGCGACCAGTCGGTATCGGGAAAGAGCTTGGCGACCTCGAAGTAGACGTCGCGTGCCCGGTAGAACTCCTCAAAGGCCTCATAGCAGCGGGCCGAGATCAGCAGCGCATCGGGGAAGGTCTCGACATCCTTGTTCTCAAAGCAGAGCGACTTGACACTCGCATCCATCGCGCCCGCAAAACCGTTGGTGGCCATGTGCAGTTCGGCCTGCGCCAGCCAGTAGTGGCCATAGGCGGCATCGCCCACCACCGGCTCCTCCAGCTTGGCCAGTTGCAACCAGGCAGTGCGTGAGCGTCCCATGGCGATCAGGCAGCGATACCCCTTGAGCTGCGCCAGCAGTCCGATGCTGCTCCACTCGACCTTCATGCAGTGGCTGTAGACGTTGTAGGCCGACTCGAACTGCCGCTTGGCGCGCGCCACCTCATCGCTGTTCTGTGCCTCGAAGAGGGTGCGCTGCGCCGCCTTCATCATGATGTTGCCCAGTTCAAAAGCGCCATCGGCCGCATTGTTGTTGGGCAGGTCGAGGTAGGGGAAGGTCGGTTCAAAAGCGGCAAACTGCAGCCGGATGGCGGTCGCCCAGTCGTTGTCGTGCAGGGCGCGCATCACCTCAAAGCGGTTGTAGTTGAGGTTGAAGGTGACGCCTGCCAGCTCTGCCATTGGCACCGGCTGGCGCGGTTCGTCGGCCGCCGGCGCCAGGAGCAGGTGGGTCGAGGTGCGCCCCACCAGAGTGGCATCCATGCGCGCCTTCTCGCCCCAGAGGCGGACACTCACCGGCGGTGTGGTGGTCGGCCGCTCGGTGGCTCGCCCGCGTCCGGCCACGGTGGCCGTCTGTGCGACGGCTGCCAGTGGCAGCGCCACCATGAATAGTAGCCAGCTCCTCTTCATGGCGCTGTCCCTCCCAGGCGTGCCAGAACCCTTTGAGCCTGCTCATAGGCCGGGAAGGCCACCAAATCTTCCTGTCGTAAAAGCTCCTGCAGCGTCTCAATCGCCTTGGCATCTTCAAAGCCGCGGTGCAGACACTCGGCCCGCCGCAGATAGGCCTCGGCGACCAGTTCGCGCCGCCCGGAGTAGAGCACGTAGAGGCGCTCATAGAAGGCCGTCGCCTTGATCCATTCACGCTTGGCCTCGGCACACGTGCCGCGCCCCATCAACGCCTGCGGCCAGAGGTTGCGCCAGCCGCGGACCCCCAGCACATCGCGGAAACAACTGTCGGCCTCGTCGAATTGGCGCTGTTGCAGATGCAGTTCACCCAGCGCCAGCAGCGCCTCGGCCGCCTCGCCGCTGGTGGCATAGACGTCGCGTACGATCTTGAGGTGCGTGGCGGCAGTCTCGTAGAGTTCGTTCCGCTCTTTGCCGGCATCTTCCGGCAGTGCAGCCGCCCGTCGCAACGCCCGCCGTGCCAGATACATGCGCGCATCGAGGGCGTAGTCGGTCTCGGTAAAGTCGTCGATCATGGCCTGCGCCGCCGCCGCCGCCAGGGGGTCTTGCTCCCGTTCGATGGCGGTGCTCAACATCAACTCCAGAATGGCCGGACTGGCATTGGAGATGTTGTTAAGCTGGCAGATCTGATCGAGCAGCTTTTCACGGGCGGCCGGCTGCAGTTCGGGATGGTAGAGCAGCAGCCGCTGGAAGCGCAGCGCTGCCACTTCGTCGCCGCTGTCGCGGGCGGCCCTGATCGTCAACTCGATATCCTTCCAGGCCACCCGCGCTTCGTCAACACTCAGCCGGCGGGTGGCGGCCACCAGCTCGTCGAGGATCATGTCGACCCCCACCGCCAGCCGCTCCTTGCCATGCTTGAGGGTCGCTTCACGATAGAAGCGGATTGTCCCCGTGCGCTCTCCCATCTGCCACATGGCGCGCCCGATCCAGTAGATCGCCAGCGGCGGGTTCGACTCTGCGCGTCCCATCTCCAGATAGCGCTGGAAGTGTGAGCGCACTTCGGCAAAGCGCTCGTGGTCGTAGAGAATCTGGCCGGCCTGGAAGGCGCAGTGGTTAAACTGCTCGATGTTGAGGCGGTTGGTCGGCATATTCATCGCCACCTGGTAGAGGCGGACGGCCTCGTCGTTGCGTCCGACGGCTCCGGCGATATCGCCGCGTGTCATCTGCACCTCGCCGATCAGGTCGTGGTCGCCGTGGCGGGCGGCAAAGTCGCCCAGCCGCTCTTCGGCCAGTTCAAACTCTCCCAGGGCGTAGTTGCAGACGGCCCGGCGGTAGGCGGCATCGGTAGCGTAGAGGGTCGCGGGATAGTTGCTCAGCAAGAGGGTGAAGTCGGTGGCGCCGGCCTCAAAATCGCCATCAAACATCGCCGCCATGGCGCTCCAGTAGATCGCATCGTCCATCAGGTCGCTCTCCGGGAAGCGCTGGCGCAACTCGGCGAGGCGCGCCAGCGCCTGCTCAAACTGCTCCTCCATGAAGTGGGCATAGCCGAGCAGATAGAGGCACTCAGCCGCCGCCTGATGCGTCGGCTTCACCTGCAACACCTCGCTCAGATGGAGGATCAGATCAGACCAGCGCAACTGACGGCCATACATCTGCGCCATCAGAAGCGTCACGATATCGTACCACTCGCCACCGGGATAGCTATCCATGTAGCGGCGTCCGATCTCATAGGCCCGTAGCGGCGACTTCAGATTGGCGGCACAGGTAAAGGCGAGGTAGAGCGCCTCCTCCTGAATCTCGCGGCTGCCGGTGATGTGCATCTGCAGGAAGAGCTCACACCCCTCGCGGTAGCGCAGCGCCTCCATGTAGCCGCGGGCGATGCGGTACATCAACGTCTCGTCGTAGTTCTCCACCTGCTCCTGCAGTGTCGTCAGCTCCATGCCGGTCTCAGCGACCCACTCCTGCAGCCGCATCAACTGGCGCGGGTTGGTGACGTGACGCTGCGTCTGCTCCACCAGTTGCGTCAGATGTTCGAGATAGACCTCGGTGCGCAGCAAGACTTCATCATAAGGGTAGACGAGACGATAGATCCAGAGCGCTTCACGGTAGCGCTCCTCGGCAAAGAGGTCATCACCGCTCTCCAGCGCCGCCATGTTGAAGGCGATGGAGCGCGATGCCAGCGAGTCGCGCGTCAGCAGATAGGGCACCATGGCGTAGAGCGACTCCAGATCGAGCGACTTGAGATAGGCCGTGGCCAGCAGCGTAGCGGCCCGGTTGCGGCGTAACATGTCGGGGGCGCACTCAAAGGCCTTCAACAGCGGCTCACGCGCCTTGCCCCACTCATCCTGCGCCAAATAGCAGCGGGCGATCGCCGCATAGATATCGGTCCGCAGATCGACCGGGTAGGTAAAGCGGCGCAAGGCCGCCTCATAGCTCTTGATCGCCTTGTCGAGCTGACCGGCAAAGCGCTGGGCGTCACCGATGTAGACGTACGATTCGTGCAGCCAGGTCCCGCGGGGATACTTCTTGTTGTAGCGCACAAAGGCCTGCTCGGCCGGACCGAACTCGCCCAGCAGAAAGCGGCAGAGCGCCGCATTGTAGTAGATGCGCTCCAGGCTGGCGACGATCTGTGTGATCCTGCTCTCGCCCTGTACCTCGATCAACTGCTCGAAGTAGGGCAGCGCCTCGGCAAATTCGCCATCGCTAAAGGCGCGCGAACCGATTTCGCGCATCCGGGCCACCGTCTCTTGCGCCGCAAGGGGCAGCGTTGCGGTGGCGGCGGCCAGAAGCAGCAGAGTCAGGCTACGCCGCAACCTCATTGAGTCTGCACTCCAAACCCCTGCCAGCCGCCATAGAGCCCCTGCCACAGTGTGGTAATCTCACTGCTCATGGCCGCCTCAAAGGCCGGCTGCGGGAAGTCGGCCGACTCCGAGAGCCAGACGAGGAACTCGGCCACGCCATCGAGTTGACGCGCCATCTGGGCTGCATCAAGATTCTCCACCACATCGTCGTGGCGATGGTGATACCAGGTGCCGTTGGTGCAGTTCATGCGGGTAAACCAGACTCCCGGCACGCCGGCGGCGGCAAAGGGGAACTGATCGGTATAGGGCGTCACCTCGGTGCAGAGCTGGTAGACGATGCCGCGCTGTCGCAGCACCTCGCGCAGGTGGTTCTCAAGCTGTGCCGCGCCGTTGTAGTTGATCCGCAACCAGCCCAGCGCCGAGCCGGAGCCGTCGATATTGAACATGAAGCGTCCGGCCCGTGCCAGCTCGTCGCGGTGACGCCGCACATAGGCAGCGCTGCCGATCGAGAGCTGCTCTTCGGCCCCGAAGCTGATCAACCGCACCGTCTGCCGCAACCCCCGCCCGGCCAACACCCGTGCCAGTTCCATCACCGAGGCTGAACCGGCGGCGTTGTCGTCAGCCCCCGGTGTATCTGCCTGCGTATCATGATGTCCGCCGACGAAGATGATGCCGCCCTCAGGGTCGCGCCCCGCGATCTCAAGCACGACATTTTGCGACAGACTGCGCCGCTGGCCGCCTGCCACATTGAGGCGCGCCCGCGTAGCGCCTCCCTTGCGCCAGCGCCACGCATCCTGATAGGCGACGTTGACCGTCGTGCGTGCGCCGTAGGCGTGTACATAGGCCGGGAAGAGACCATCGGCCAGAGCCACCGCTCCCGGATGGCGGATATCGACAAAGAGGAGAAAGGCCGGCTCCGCCGCGATCAGCCTGCGGTAGTAGGCAGGCGTCTCGATATGGCAGCCGAGGTGCACCACTGCCTGTCCGCGCAGATATGAGAGGTCGTCCTGCAGATAGCCCGTCTGGGCATCGAAAAAGAGCAGCGGTGCCTCCAGCGTCTCTCCCGCAGTCGTGGGCGCTGAATTGAAGAGCGAACAGCCGAACTCCTGCCACTTGCCGTCCAGCTCCACCTCCAGCCGTTCATGGGTCACGGCACGCTCCCAAACGGGAAACTCCTCCAGTGAGACCTTGACCCCTGCAATCGCCGCCGCCTCGGCTACCAGATAGTCGGCTGCCGCCCGTTCAGCCGCCGAGCCGGCCAGACGCGGCCCGATCTCCACGGCCAGCCGCTGCAGATGCTGCGCCAGCCGCTGCTGTTCAATTGCGGGTAGACTCTTCATTGTGCCAAACTCCAAAATCGAGATACCATTGCTGCCACTTCGTTGCCAGAGAACCACACCGGCAGCCATGATGTACCCTCTTGGACGCTTGCCGCCAGTCGCAGTAATACTAACATCAGGTCAGCTTACCCCAAATCGCAGCCGTTGTCAAGTGGCAAACACCATCCCCGGTGAGATTCAATTTGGTTGAATCTCACCCTCTTGGTTGCCCCTTGCCCGCCGGACTGGTAACTCGTAGTCGCTCAAACAGGAGTATCCGGTTGTTTGCCCTTTTTGCCCTGTTGCTTCGGCTTGGCCAAGTTCATACTCTTGTCGACAGCGCTACGATAACGTACCGACGATGCCGAGAGGGTACTCCAGGCATCATCTACTCCCTGCGTATTGTGGCGATATGCCATTGTGGCATTGGCATCGAAACCGAGCCCATGCGCCTCATGCACGGCATTCATATCGCTACTGAGGTAGACAAACTGCCACTCATCTCTCTTGGTGCGCTCCTTGATCAGCTTCTCAACCTGTTTTTTGCTAAACTCACGGCTGGAGTTCTCCTGCCCGTCGGTTACCACCACCAGCATCACTTTGTCGGGGCGTTGTTTGGCTGTCATCTTGCCGATCGTCTCGGCCAGATCGTTGATGCCGCGCCCCATCGCATCCAGCAAAGGCGTCGCTCCGCGCGGTACAAAG
>CAZRGQ010000066.1:0-13767 GCA_964599645.1 uncultured Lentisphaerales bacterium
CCGTCCCTACCTGTGCAAAAGGAAGCGCATGTGAAGTGGCAGCGCAAAATCTTCCACAAATTTGGGCTTGCTCGTCCCACTTACTCGTCCCACTTACTCGTCTCTACTCTTACTCGCTCTTCTTACTCATCTCGCCTCGTTTAAGGTGGCCGTTTAGGAGTAAAGGTTTAAGGCTGGGTGGTTTAAGGAGGCCGTTTAAGACGATAGTGTAAGAGTCGGTGGCACTTTAACTCCACCTTAAACCCCATCTTAAACGGCACACTTAATCGCTTACACTTAAACGACGGTGTCGCGCTACGGCGGGCGCATCCTGCCTTGCTGTGGCGGCAACGGCGTGCCGCCCTTGTCGCATGCGCCGGGGAGATCAATGCGGGGTGCGGAGCACCCTGGAGGGCGACGCGCCGTCGTCGCCGCAGCAGCGTGTGGCGGGCGATGCTTCTGCAGCGCCGCGGTTGTGCAGAAGCACAACCCTCCAGTGGTGAATTGTGAGTTGTGGCTGGCAAAGGGCTGCCAAAATTGAACGTTAAGCTGATAGTTTACTGCTGCTGCTTTTGGCTCTTGAGCCACTCCGTAAGCTTGAGCGGAATGTCGGTGCAGAGAACGTCTGCACCCAGCGCTATCCCAAGCTGATAATCCTCCAGAGTGTGTCCAGGCCAGAGAGATACCCTGAGACCCTCTTTTTGTGCAGCGCGTACTTGTGCTCTGTTTGTCACATTCATAGTGCCATCAAGTCATCACCTGCCGCCCGTTGGCAAAGGTGGCGGGCGCCTCCGCCATGGGGTTGATGATGTAGCGCAAGGCGCGTTCGACAGTCGTGCCGCCGCCGGCGAGGGGGTTCTCTACAAACCCGATATGCTGGAAACCGACGCTGAGGTAGAGGTTGTAGGCGCGTTCATTGGTGGGCAGCGTGGTCAGATCTATACCGTCGTTGCCATTCCTCACGGCCTCGTCGATCAGCAGGCACATCATCTGGTGCCCCAGTCCCACTCCCTGAAGGTCATCGTGAAAGCCGATCCCCAGCAGGGGGAAGGGGTGCTTGAAATAATGCAGGAAACCATAGCCGACAATACGCTCCTTCTGGAAAACACCCAGCGTGAGGTCAGCGCCGCTCTCGGAACGGCGTAGTAGTGGTTCCAGTGTCGCCGCATCGTACAGATGTGGCAGGAAACAGGCGGTCGTCTCCCGCGATAGGGCACCGCCGAAGCTACTCAGCGCTTCGATATCCACCGGGCGCAGCCGCCGCACCGCCAGCGACTCGCCCTGCTTGGTAATCATGTGAACGACCTCGTCAAGTTTCATGCCAGCAGCATCGCACAAGGCACTTGCGTTGTCAACCTCACCTGAACCACAGCACGTTTTTGCGACCATTTTAACCCTGCTACCTACCGGAAGAGTGCTAGTATCAAAAAACTGCCACAAGTCGCCCTGCACCTTTCAAAACACGATCGCGCCTATATTGTCCGTGAGCATGAACAGAGTATCCGCTCCAACGAATGTACAGGTCAGGGGCGTAAATCACATAACATCAAGCTCTACTTCGAGGGACGGGTCACTCCTGCTCAGTTGATGCTCGACCCTTTGCGTCCCCAATATGTCGCCGCCCGTCCCTCCTATATCGTCACTTGCACCAATTTGGCACTCTTTGGTACCGAGCGCATCCGTCTGCTGGCTCCCGAGAGTTTGTCGGCCAATCTCGATATCCTGGCTGCCAATCCCGATCCCGCCCGTACCAACGGCTTTTGCCGCCTCTTCCTTGATGGCCACTCCCAAGGCGTCTACTATTTCGAAGCGTTACGCTATCTGGGGATACCACCGCGCAGCACCATGCCACTGATCGAAACAGAGCAACTATTCAAAAGCGCCGGCGATTACAAACATTTATTCTATCTGGATGCCCTGATTGCAAAGCAACAAGGCACCATGCACAATATCTCTCCCGCCAAACTCCAGAAACGTTGTGAGTCCGTGGCACATCTGTTGGAGGCCGATGTCCATCATCCCTGGAGCCGCAGTGAATGGCGCTGGCGTATCAAACACCTGACAGCCAAGAACATTGAGAGTGGACTCACACTTTCTGCCCAAGATATTTTGGGTCGCAACCCCGCCTCGTTTTATGTCACCAACCATCTTGATTTTGCTGCCACTCCACATTTGCAGTGGCATAGCTCGCATCCTGCAATTATTGCCGACAACGGCCGCGTAACCCGTCCAGCCGGGCGTACGCCGGTAATTGTTACCCTGGCCGCTACCAAAGCCGGCGACCCAGGCACACAAGAAGTGGTGCGCCTCACATTCCGCGATCTCTTTCGCAGTTTTGCCGATACTCCGGAGTGCATGCGCCTGGCTCCCCATATCACTTGGTGTGACCTCTTTATCAATGGAGGCTATCTTGGAGTCTACGAACTAAGCTCCAGCGCCTCGAAGATTTGGCCCATCAAATTTCAACTGCAATCGAGTCGGAGTTTTATCTCTATCCAGATATTACTACTACTGACCATGCCACTCTGGTGGCCAATCTCAAAGAGATGGCTTTAAGACGTCTCGCAAACTGCGACAACATCTTCGCTCCTCCTGAAAAGAGTCAATAGTCTATTTGCCATAGTGAGGTGCCTGAAATGGCGACCGCAATATAGGGCAATATGGCGCAATATCCGCTCTTGGTCGACTCCTCAGGTGCAATTTTACTTGGCAATCTGTGTTGTAAAGCAATCGGCCTTTGCAGCCAAAGGAGGTGTGAGCTGATACACTGCAGTACGTTGCTTCGAGCGCGCCCTACTTGACTGAAACCCGATAACGCCCGCCCGCTTTATCGCTGATACGCAGGCCGGTGACGTTACGCTTGCCGTCGAGTTTGATAAAGAGGGTAGGGTCCCCCTTGTTTTTCTGTTGCCCGACGGTGTACTCGCGCTTGGCCGCCCCCTCCCTGACCCAGACGGTGTTGATGATAACGCTCCCCTCCTTGAAATCGATGGCTATTTCAGAGATTTCACGCCCGACAGCGATCTCCTTGGGTTGGCCATCAGCCGTATAGTCGCCGAGGTTTTTCCATTTGGGTTTGGCCCAGGCTGTGCCACTGCCAAGCAGCAACGTCGCCACTACAGCGCCGGTTAAAACAAGACGTTTAGTGATTGCCTGCATAACTATTCTCCTACCAAGAGGTTGAGATACTAACGGTGTGCCCGATAGATGGGATTATGGCATGAATCGCCGCTTGAGACAATGACGATTTTTTCATTTTTTTCAGATGCTTGGTGTAAAGAGGGCTAAAACATTTGAGCAGCTCGGTACTTTCTTTGAGCGAGCCCCGTAGTCAGTCAGTTGCACGGCATGCCGTGCAGGCACAGAGTGCAGTGCGAGGGAAAGCCCCGCGCTTGCGCTCAGCGGGGAGACAGGGGGGGGCGTGGAAGTCGAGGGAGTGACTTCAACCCATCAGCTTGCTTCTGAAGATAAAGAAGACGGCACCCAGCAGGCAAAGCCCGGCCCAGGCGTAGTCGAGCGTCAGCTTTTCGCGCATGAAAAAGACCGAAAAAGGTAGAAAAATTGCCAGTGTAATCACCTCCTGGATGATCTTCAGTTGCCCCACACTCATCACCTCGTGACCTATTCGATTGGCCGGTACCTGCAGCAGGTACTCAAAGAGCGCCACACCCCACGAGAGGAGCGCCGCGATGATCCAGGGTTTGTGGTTAAGCGCACGGAGATGGCCGTACCAGGCAAAGGTCATAAAGACGTTGCTGCAGGCGAGTAGCAGAACCGTTAGCAGGTAGCGATTCATGGGGGGGCGGTCTCAGCGCTCCATCCGCATGCGGCTGCCGCGGAGGCGCATTTCGGGGTTGGTCACGTGTGGTTTGGGCAGCTCGCGGACGATGTGTTCACCAGCCCAGGCTTGCCAGCCGAGGGCGATGGCGCGGTCGCCGGTTTGGGTCAGGACCTCCATGAAGCGCTCTTCGCCACGCCAGAGGGGCAGGGGACCGAGGCGTCGTACCAGAGGGGCGGAGGTGTTGCCGGTGGGGGCGGGGCCGAAGTCGGGGGGCGGGGCTTCGTCGTCGCCCCAGAAGGCGGTGTGCGTCAGGCGCTTGGCGGTGGGACGTTTTCTGCTGCGGGGGGTGGCCGGCGTCGCTTTGCGGGGTGGGGCGGGAGTCTCGCCGAGGAGGTCTTCACGCGTGATGCCGCGCAGGTTGAGCAGCAGTAGCGGGTCTTGATCGAAGGCTTCGATCAGCAGATAGAAGATAGCGGCGAGGTGCTTGCAGGGGTTGACGCGATCGGGGCAACTGCAACGGGTGGTGAGGTCGCGTCGTTCGCGAGGCAGCAGGGGGAGTCCGGCGGCTTCGAAGAGCTGGTCAATGGCGGGTGAGAGTTGTCGTACCAGCAGTTCGGCCACGAGGAGGGGCTGCTGTTGCAGCTCCTGCAGTATCTGAGTCTGCTGCGCGGGGGTGAGGGTGGCGCAGATAATTTCACTGGTATAGGCGCGTTCGTGTCCGCCCTGGACGTGGGCGATAATGCGGCCGGGTTCGAGTTCGAGGGAGACGACCTGGCCGCTGTAGGCGTAGCTGCGGCCGCGCCCGAGGCGGGCGCCCACCTGGTAGCGTTCAAGCAGCAGCAGCCATTGGCGGCTCCACCATTTGCGGGCGAAGCTGGCACGGCTGCTCTGAATGCGGATGCCGCCCTTGACGGGGAGGGGGACGCGGGGGGCAAATTCGTTTTTGCGTTTGCGGCTCATTGCCACTCCTCCTGAGAGTCGTCGCTGGAGAGCACATCGGCCGAGAGGGAGAGGACTTCACGCAGCTTCTCGTTGGAGAGCTCGGTGAGCCACGATTCGCCGCTGCCGACGAGATCTTCGGCCAGACTGCTCTTGCTCTCGATCAGGGCATCGATACGTGCTTCAAGGGTGCCGGAGCAGATGAATTTGTGGACGAAGACGTTGCGCGTCTGGCCGATGCGGTGGACGCGGTCGGTAGCCTGGTTCTCGACGGCGGGGTTCCACCAGCGGTCGAAGTGGAAGACGTGGTTGGCACGGGTGAGGTTGAGGCCGATGCCGCCGGCCTTGAGCGAGAGGATGAAGATGGGGGGCCCGGAGCCGCTCTGGAAGCGGTCGATCATGTTGGTACGGGCGTCGCGGGCCACGCCGCCGTGCAGGAAGGGGATTTCGTAGCCGAGGCGCTGGCGCAGATACTTCTGGAGCAGGGTGCCCATGACGGCGTATTGGGTAAAGACGAGGGCGCTCTCGTTGCCGGCAATAACCTCGTCAACAAGGGTATCGAAGCGGGCCAACTTGCCGGAGCGTTGGGCGTCGAGGCGGTGCGCCTCGGGGGCGATACTGCCATCTTCGCCATCATCGCCGAGGCCGTGGAGGTAGTGGGCGGGGTGGTTGCAGATCTGTTTGAGGCGGGTGAGGGTGGCGAGCACCAGGCCGCGGCGGGCGATGCCTTCGGCTGAGCCGAGGCCGCTATCGAGGCGGCGCAGCTCGGCGGCGTAGAGGGCCGCCTGCTCGGCGGTGAGGCTGCAGAAGACCTTGTTCTCCACCCGTTCGGGGAGATCGGCGACGATTTCGGGGTCGTATTTGAGGCGGCGCAGGATGAAGGGGGTGGTCATCTGGCGCAGCGCCAGGCGGGCACCGGCATCGACACCGGTGCGGATGGGACGCTGGAAGCGGCGGTTGAACTGGGCGCGGGTGCCGAGCAGTCCGGGGTTGAGGAAGTCCATCAAGGCCCAGAGGTCGCCAACCTGGTTTTCGACGGGAGTGCCGGTGAGGGCGAGGCGGAAGTCGGCCTTGAGGGCGCGGGCGGCACGCGACTGCAACGTAGCGGGGTTTTTGATGTTCTGGGCCTCGTCGAGCACGACCATACTCCAGTGGATGCGGCTGAGGGTGGCGAAGTCGCGGCAGAGGAGGTTGAAGCTGGTGATGACGACGGTGTGCTGGCCGGCGCTACGGATGAGGGCCTGGCCGAGGTCGCGGTCGGGGCCGTAGTGGGTGAGGAGCGAGAGATTGGGGGTGAAGCGGGTGGCTTCGTGACGCCAGTTGGCAATCAGGGAGAGGGGACAGACAAGCAGAATCGGGCGCTCAAGGCCGTCGTCGTGGGCCTGCTGGAAGAGAGCCAGTGCCTGGATGGTTTTGCCGAGCCCCATGTCGTCGGCCAGGCAGGCACCCAGTCCCCACTGGCGCAGCCAGGCGAGCCAGGCGTAGCCGCGCAACTGATAGGGGCGCAGTGTGCCGACGAAGTGTTGCGAGACCTCCGGCTGGGCGATCCCTTCGCTGCCGTGGAGCTGTCCGATGAGGTTGCCCAGGAGGTTATGCTGCGCAAGGTCGCCGGTTTCGAGGCGCAAGTCGTCGGCACGTTCGCCACCGACGGCGATTTGCAGCAGTTCGCGCAGGGAGATGCGCTTCTTACGGCGTTCGCGCAGTTCGCGGATGGCACCGAGGGCGGCGGCGCGGTCGAGGGCCACCCAGCCGCCTTGCCAGCGTACGAGGGGCTGTTGTGATTCAAGCAGCTCCTTCAGTTGGTCAGGCGAGATGGGGTGGCCGCCGAGGACCAGGCTCCAGTTGACGGCAGCGAGCTGGTCGAGCCCGAGGCGGGCGAAGCTGTCGGGATCGTCCTGAGCCGTTTCGAGGAGGACACGCAGGCGGACCGGGTTCTCCTGTTGCGGATCGCGCCACCACTTGGGGACAGAGACGACAAAGCCGGCGGCACGCAGCACGGCGACGTCCTGGGCCATGAAGTTGTAGGCGGCCTCGGTCTTAAGGGGGATGCCCTCGGCGGTGAGTGTGGCGGCGTCGTTGGAGCGGAGGCAGGGACAGAGCGCAATCGCCTGTCCCAGAGCGGTGAGGGCATACTCGCGGTTGAGGGGGGCGACCTGATCGAGTTGGGTCAGTGGTACGGGGTCTGGCTGGCTGGTGGAGGTGACGCCGATCTGGAGATGCCAGATGGCGTGGCGCTCCTGTGCGTCGGCGGCCGGCTCTTCGAGGTGGAAGTGGAGGCGCAGCACCTCATCCTGACCCAGCGTGAGGGGACGCCGCCAGGCTTCGAGGGCGGCGGCCAACTGGGCCAGATCGTCGCTCCCGGACCAACGGATGCGGCGGCCATCGGTACGGAGGGAGGCGATCCAGGCGGCGTGGGCGCCGGAGTGTTGGCTCTTGAGAGCCTGGGCACGGGTGAGGGGCGTGGTGACGGCGCTGCGCACGAGACGGTCGACAGCCTCGGCGATAAATTCGAGCGCCACCGCCTGTCGGGCGACGGGATCGGTCACGGCTGGCGGCATGGTTTTGCCATCGCAGGTGAGAGCCACAGCGGCTGGTGGCAAGGTGGCGGCCAACTGCTCAACCAGGCGGCGATCGTCGCTATCGAGCAACATGCGCCAGAGACTGTCGCCGCTGCCATCGGGGTTGAGTTGCAGGCCGGGGAGGTAGGCCTGACGTGCCACCAGAGCGCCGGCCAGACGCCAGAGATGACTCCAGACCAGCAACGAGCGCCCGATATGGAGGCGTCGTCCGAGAACAGGGCCGCGCACAGCGGCTGCGAGGACGGCACAACTTTCGGGCCAGCTCAATGGCAGGTGGGTAGTGCGCCATGGCTGGAGTGTCAGTTTGGCGCTGGCCGGATCGGGAATGGCGCGGTCGGGCGGCAGGAAGCCGGTATGGGCCGGGATGGGAGCCTGATTGTGACTGGGGAGCCAGACGACGCCGGGACGGGCGTGGCGGCTCCGTTGGGCAGCCTTGCTCTGTGCCAGAGCGGAGGTTACCTGCCCCAGAAGTGCGGCACCGGCATCGTAGGGGGTAGCCGGCAGCTCCTCCAATTCGGGCAGACAGCGGGCACGACGGGGTGCAAGGGCAGGAGGGGTATCACTCTGCTCCTGTGGCGAGACCTCTCCCCAGATGTGAAGTCTGCCTGCCAACCAACCTGCCTGAAGCATCAACATCGGTCTATGCCTCCGGCGGGTGGTCGGAGGAGGTACCACGCCGCAATGCGTTGGTTTGGCCATGCCATTCAAACCAGGCATGGTCGCGAGTGACACGGATGACGCGCACGCCGAGGCGGCTGCGCTCGCCGGCAGCCAACATCTCGCCGCTATCGAGCACCACCAGGGCTTCGTGGCCTGAGACGGCGAAGCCGCGCACGGTAAAGAGCGGCCAGGGGGGCGGTGGCGCGGCGGCAGGAGCAACAGCGGTGATGCTGGCGGGTACAGGGTTGGTGATGGGCAGTGTAACGACAACCGTTGCCGTCTCTTCCGCCGCGACGGCGGGGATGGCGCCAACAGATGCGTCCGGGGCGGTGGGCAGATTGGTGGTTACGGTGCTGGCGGCCGTCGCAGGCGGCAACCCGGCCGTTATGGTCTGCGGTTGCTCCGGGGCGGGAGCGGGCAGGGCGGTGGTGGCACCGGCAGCATCGTGCCGGGCAATGGTGCTCGAGTTCGCGCCAGCAGTATCTG
The DNA here is from genome assembly GCA_964599645.1 of uncultured Lentisphaerales bacterium. Taxonomy (GTDB): domain Bacteria; phylum Verrucomicrobiota; class Kiritimatiellia; order RFP12; family JAAYLN01; genus JAAYLN01. The sequence goes on from CAZRGQ010000066.1 coordinate 8,425, forward strand.
TCTGGCGTTGGCGCAGTGCCAGCCAGGCCAACAGAGCCACCAGCAGCAGCATTGCAAATGGCATGAAGAGGCCGGCGGGGTGTTCGGTGGCGGGAGAGGCGGACAGTGTCTCAACAGAGTCCGGCGGCTCCGGCACAGGAGCCGTCGTGGGTGCAATAACGCTGGTGGCAGCGGCGGGGACTGCCGGAGGTGCGATAACGCCGGTAGCAGCAGGTGGTGCCGGAGGTGTTACAGCCGGCCGGTCTGCCTGTTCGGCCTGGCGGCGCAGGGCATCCTGGAGGAGACTCATGCCGGGCGTCCCTCAAGCTGCGCCTCGGCACGCGCCACAGCGGCGGCATCAATGGTACGGCTGTTGGCGGCGTAGCCGGCCATCAGGGCGTAGTCGCAGAGTGAGTTGATCAGACGCGGTACGCCACGTGCATAGCGCCCGACAGCCGCGACGGCCTCAGGGGTGAAGAGCAGTTCGGGCGGGGCCCCGGCGGTGCGGAGGCGGTGGTTGATGTAGCCGCCGATATCCTCCAGCGCCAGCGGCGGGATATGGTAGCGCACCGTGATGCGCTGCCGCAGTTGGCGCAGGGCGGGGTCGTCGAGGCGCTCCTTCAGCTCGGGCTGTCCGGCGAGGACGATCTGGATCAACTTCTGCTGCACCGTTTCGAGGTTGGAGAGGAGGCGCACCTCCTCCATGGTACGGCGCGGCAACTCCTGCGCTTCGTCGATGATCAGGGCGACGATCGTGCCGGCGGCGGCCTGTTCCAGCAGGAAGGCGTTAAGCGCCTGGAGCAGCGAGAAGCGATCCTGGCGTGGAGCCGTGATGCCGAGGTCGACCAGAATGGCACGCAATAGCTGCAGGCCGTTGAGGCAGGGGTTGAGGATCAACGCCGAGCGAATCTGTCCGCCAAGCTGTTCGAGCACGGCCCGGCAGAGAGTCGACTTGCCACACCCCACCTCACCCGTCAGCTCGATAAAGCCGCGGCGCTGTGTGATCCCGTAGAGCAGATGATCAAAGGCCGCCCGATGGTTGACCGTCAGATAGAGGTACTTCGGATCGGGCGTGATGCTGAAAGGGAACTCTTGAAGCTGGAAGAAATCGAGATACATGTAATGTCTCCCACTATGCCAAAAAAGCGCTGAAATGTCGAGACAAGGAGCTGGGGTCCTGCTTTATGCCCAGCCTCTTGAGCTTGCGGCTCGGCACAGCCGCGCCCTTGTCCGATTCTCTCCCCCTCTGTACCCCCGTCTCCATAAGGACCAAAAAGCGTCCCCAAAGAGTTTCGCACAGAGCCCCATTCAGCCTGCATTCTTCAACCTTTTCTCCTTGCGCCAAAATGCGCTTGTCTTTTCCACCACCGCGGGCTAAGCTCCATTTGTGATAAGCTTATAGAGACGTGCACCACTGATGGAGAAGCAGAATGACCACTACCGCTAACGCCAACTTTACCGCCGCTGCCGAAGCCTATGCCGCACTCGGGGTCGACGTCGAGGCCGCTCTGCGCGAGGCTGCAGCAGTGCCGATCTCGCTTAACTGCTGGCAAGGTGACGACGTCACCGGCTTTGAGAGCAGCGGCCCCCTCTCCGGCGGTATCGCCGCCACTGGCAGCTACCCCGGCAAGGCGCGCAACGCCGTCGAACTGCGTGATGATCTGGCGCTTGCGCTGCAACTGATCCCGGGAGTCAAGCGTCTCAACCTCCACGCCATCTATGCCGACTACGACGGGCCGCGTGTACCGCGCGATGAGCTGGCACCGGAGCATTTTCAGCGCTGGATCGACTGGGCGCGGGAGCAGCAGCTCGGCCTCGACTTCAATCCCACCTGTTTCTCGCATCCGTTGGCTGACGACGGCTTCACCCTCTCGCACCACGATCCGGCGATACGCGACTTCTGGGTCCGCCACGTGCAGGCGTGCCGTCGTATCGGTGCGGCCATGGGGGCGGCCCTCGGTACGCCGGCCATTACCAACGTCTGGATTCCCGACGGCTTCAAAGATACCCCGGCCGACCGCCTGGCGCCGCGTCAACGCCTGGTTGAGGCGCTCGATGCCTGCTTTGCCGAAAAGATCGATCCGGCCCACAACCGTGACGCCGTCGAGAGCAAACTCTTCGGTATCGGCGCCGAGAGCTATACCGTCGGCTCACATGAGTTCTATCTCGGTTATGCCGCCAGTCGTAAAATCCTCGTCTGCCTCGATGCCGGCCACTTCCACGCCACCGAATCGTTGGCCGACAAGATCAGCGCCATGCTCCTCTGGTATCCCGAGCTCTTGCTGCACGTCTCGCGCGGTGTGCGCTGGGACAGCGACCACGTCGTCAGCTACAGCGATGAGCTGCTGGCTCTGATGCAGGAGCTGGTACGTTGCCGCGCCCTGAAGCGGGTACATATCGGGCTCGACTTCTTCGATGCCAGCATCAACCGTATCGCCGCCTGGGTGATCGGTACCCGCAACAGCCGCAAGGCGTTGCTGGCTGCCCTGCTGGAGCCGCACGAGAGGCTCTGCCAGCTCGAACTGGAGGGGGACTACACGGCGCGTCTCACGCTGATGGAGGAGTGCAAAACGTTGCCCTTCGGGGCCGTCTGGCACGAGCTCTGCCGCCGTCACGAAGTGTTGCCGGATGGTGCCTGGCTGCCGCTGGTGCAGCAGTACGAAGCTAAGGTGCTGCCGCTTCGTTGAGCCAGCCGGCGCTGAAGAGCAGCCTTCTGCCGCCTGCCGGCGGCGGCAACAGCTCGATTGTCAGGGAGAGGGCCTCGGGCGGCAGGAGAGTGGCGGCACGTTCGGCCCACTCGATCAGCACCAGGTTGTCACCCTCGAGATATTCGTCAAAGCCAAGCGCCTCGAGGTCGCAGACCCCCTGCAGGCGATAGAGGTCCATATGTACCAGCAAGCGGCTATCCGGCAAGGAGTGCTCCACCACCAGGGCAAAGGTGGGGCTGGTGATCGGGGTAGTCACTCCCAGTGCTGCCGCCAGGCCCTGTACAAAGGTGGTTTTGCCCGCTCCCAGGTCGCCATGCAGCGCCACCACACCACCGTGCTCCTGGAAACGTTGCGCGGCTCTGGCGGCGACGCGCCACATGGCCGCCAAATCGTCGGCCACAACTGTTACGGGTTGCTCCTTCATCTCTCTCTGCGCCGGGCGCGACTGTCTGACAAAATCTTGCGTTCCAGCTCGTACATACGACGCCGTCCCGGCAGACTGTAGCCGCGGAAGGGCCAGAGGTAACGCCAGCGCAACTGCCAGGCGAGCAGTTCGCTGCGCTCAGCGCCCAGCGTGGCAGCGTCACGCACCAGCCAATGTTTATAGACTCCGGTAAGATCGATGCGCTGCAGCAGACGCCGTATGGCGGCCGGCCAGAAGCGTGTAAAGGCGGCCGACTGAAAATCGATGATGCCGGGCCGGCCCTCTGCGTCGCGCAGCACATTACGCGCATTGCGCAGATCGAGGTGTACTACACCGCGCTGGTGCATCGCCGTCACCATCTCTTCCAGCCGGGTGAAGAAGGCGGCATCGCACTGTGCGCCATCGAGATGCCGGATCGGCTCGCCGGGGATCAGACGATAACCCCAGGCTGCGTTGCCGAGCCGGAAGGGGGCCTGCGGCATACCGGCGATATCCTGCAGGTGGGCGACCACCCTGTATTCATGGCGTACCGTCCAGCGTCCCAGAGTCCAACGATAGAACCAGGGCGTTTCACTGAAATCTTTGACGACCCACAGGCCCGCATGTGTCACCTGCCAGACGGTGGCATTGAACCTGCGGCCGCGGTGCAGCAACTCGCGCGGCAGCTTGCGCCAGGTCGACTCTGTAAAGGGGGGCTTCATTGCTTAAATCGTCTTACTCTAACATAAATTGTGCCAGTCTGGCATAACTTGTCTGTCCCTGCTGCATCAGACTCTGAAAGAGGCAGAGCTCCTCAACTGCCACCGGTGCGGGCAGCGGCAGTGAGAGCTGCTGCATCTGATGCCACCAGGCGGGCTCTCTTACCCCGCGGCTGCCACTGCGTTTGCCGAGCGTCACATGCGGTTGCCACACCTTGAAGTCGGCATGAAAATCGAGTTCGTTTAAGGCTGTCGTGACAGACTGCTGCAGGGCGTGCAACTGCTCCAGCGGTGGCGCCAGAGCCAGGTAGAGCACCCGCGGCTCGCCTTGGGCGGGAAAGCTGCCGACTCCGGCATAGGAGAGTTGCAAGGCACCATGCCCGTGTACGGCCGCTGCCAGCACAGCCTCAATTCGGCCGAGGAGCGCCGTCGGCGTAGCGCCGAGGTGGAAGAGCGTCAGGTGAAAGTTGGCTGGCACTACCCAGCGTATGCCGCTCTGGCTGCCTGCGGCGATCAGCTCCTGTTGCACGGCCGCCAACTGCTGTTTGCCGTCCGTATCGAAGTCGACCGCCACAAAGGTGCGGATTGTCTGCAAACTGCTAACCATCTATGCTGGCAGGGTCACCCCGGATAGGTGGTTACGGGCGGCACCTGCGTCTGGTAGGCGCCGGTGTCGCGGTATTTGGTCACGCCCCGCTCCCAGCCGAGCTGCCGCAGGTGGCGGTTGATGGCAGAGCGCTGCAGCGTCGTCATGTTGGCGTCCGGCCTGCCCCAGGTAGCGTTGGCCCCCACGATGTACATGAGGCACATCTGGTGGCCGAACAGAAACTGCCAGGTAGTGCAGAGCATACCGGCCAGCCCGTGCTGACGCACAAACTCGGCCTGGTTGGTGGTCGCCTCATGTTTGTACCAGGGGCAGGCGAGGGTCGGGAAGCCCTGCTCATGGAAGTAGAGCATGGTGGGCCAGGCGGGAGTCAGACCCTCCTTGACGTCGTCATACTGCCAGTCGCAGATGATGATGTCGCGTGGTAACGACTTGAGCAGCCCCTCGGTATCGATCCGTTTGGAGCCGAAGCTGGTAAAGCCCTGCCAGCGCGGGTCGCCGCGCACCACCAGCATGTCGTGCCAGATCATCAGTTGTGCCTGACGTGCCTTGAAGAGCTGGTGGAAGTGGAGCAGATGCTCTTTCAGCAGCGCCGCGTAGTCGGAGTTGCGGCAAGTGTGGCAGGTGGCCATCGAGAAGGCCTCATCGCAACCGCCGTGGAAGAAGGGCGGGGCGTCGAAGGCGTCATGCAGCTCCTCGACCAGATCGGTAAGCGTGGCGCGGGCGTGCGGGTTGGTGAGGCACCAGGTCCAGCCGTCGGGCTCGAAGAGCGGCTGCAAGGCAGGGTTGAAATCGAGCGCCACATGCTTGCCGGAGATATGGCGCGCTTCCGCAGCGTGGCCGAAGAGGTTGAGTTGCGGGATCAGCGTCAGCCCCTGGTCACGTGCGATCCGCACCAGCTCGCCGATGCGGGTCGCCGGTACCTTAAAC
>CAZRGQ010000067.1:0-13612 GCA_964599645.1 uncultured Lentisphaerales bacterium
TTAAGCGAGCGATCCCCATGACCGCCCGTCACCCTATAGAAGAGTACGACCACCAGGATTTCCACTCCCTGATGAAAATATATTTTTACCTCCCTCTTTTTCCCCGCCCTCGTTTCGTATTCTCTGTCCCCTTGCTTATGAACCGGATATTGGCAGCCAGAACCACGCCTGACGTGAAGAGGTCCATATTGCGGCGGAAGTAGTCGCCGCCGATGCGGAACTCGTGGTTGCCTGGGATCCAGACGTCATATTTACAGTGATTCAGCACTGCCACCATCGAAGCGCCGACATCGACCGCCGCCTCAAAGGAGCCGTTGCAGAGGTCGCCGCAATCGATTACCAGCGCGTCTTTGTCGTGTTGTCGCTCCTGCACTACCCAGGCGGCCAGGTTGGCAATCGCTGCTGCGCCGTGGATATCGGTCGACTGCAGGAATGTCAGTTCGACCTGGTCGGCCCGGCTGTTCAATACCGCCGCCGTAATCAAGACTAGGAGGGTTGTGCGCATCTTCTTCATCAGCTTTCCACTTTCACTAAGTCAGAGGTAAAACAAGAGCTTAACCAACCGGCGCGATATGTCAAACTTACTTTTGTCATAATCGGTTAGTGACAGGGGGTAGGCAAGTGAGAAGTGAAAATAGTGCTTCTCAATTGTTGCGCACCTGCGGCGAATCACTTTTTGAAGTATTTCACGCCTGACAATTTTTCAAAATGCGAGTCGAGCGTCCAGATAGTAGCATCGTGTTTTACGGCTGTTGCCAGTATGATCGAGTCTGCCATGGGCAGGTTGTATTGCAGACTCAGGCTTGCCGCCATGGCAGCCAAATTGGCATCCAGGGGCACGATTATGCCTTTTTGTATCGCTGCCTGCACCTGTAGTGCAGCATTTTTTCCCATCTCACGTTGCACAACCTTAATCACTTCATAGAGCACAATTGTGGGTACAATCAGCGCCTCAGTATTACCAAGCACTTCAACAAAGTGTTCTGCATGTTGCGTATCAGCAAAATATTCAAGCCAGGCCGAAGAATCAACCAGATTCATAACCGTTCCTCCTCGCGTTTAAATGAGATATCACGCTCCTTCAATAATCCGCGTAGTTCGGTTATATCGCGATCCGGCAACAGCTCAATCTTCTCGTCACGCACAATTACCTGCAGCTTTTGGCCCGGCACAAGGCGCATGGTGCGTCGTACCGCAAGAGGTATTACGATTTGATACTTTGGGGACAATGTGACTGCCTGCATGATGATCTCCTGTCGTTCGTCAGTTGTTTTACTTTATCATTTATGACTTACGACTGTCAACTTGGTCGTTTTTTATCTCCCCAACTACTGAACCGGCGCGATATGTCAAACCTACTTTTGCAGCAGGTGGAAGATGGCGCTGAGTTTTTTGTCGGCGGTGGTATCGCGCAGGCGCGGCAGCAGGCCAGCGGCAGTGAGGCGTGGTTGACCGTCGCGCTGGATCAGCAGGAGACGTTCGCCGCGGGTCTCGATGCGGACGAGGTTGCTTTGGGCGGCGGCGATGCGCAGTTCGGCCAGGCGCAGGAGACGCACCACCGGACGCGGCGGCTGGCCGAAGCGGTCCTGGAGGGCGGCACGCAGCTCGCGCAGCTCTCTGGTGGAGACAGCTTCGGCCATCTGGCGGTGTATCTGCATCCGTTGGCGCTCATCTTCGATATAGCTGTAGGGCAGGAAGGCGGCGGAGTCGGGATCGGAGATTTCAGGAGAGAGGTCGATAAAGTCGAGCGCCAGCTCGACGTCGACGAGCAGGGGCAGCTTCTCCCCCTTGAGCCGGGCGACGGTGCGGCGCAGGAGTTGGCAGTAGAGGTTGAAGCCGATGGCCGTGATATGGCCGCTCTGCTCGGCGCCGAGCAGGTTGCCGGCACCACGGATCTCGAGGTCGCGCAGGGCGAGGTGTAGCCCGCCGCCGAGACCGCCATGACGCTGCAGGGCACCGATCCGTTGGCGCGCTTCGTCGTCCAGCACCCCCTGCGGCGGCAGCAGCAGCCAGGCGAAGCCGCGTTTGGCCGAGCGGCCGACACGTCCGCGCAGTTGGTAGAGGTCGGCCAGACCGAAACGGTCGGCGCGGTGGATGATGATGGTGTTGGCGCGGGGAATATCGAGGCCGCTCTCGATGATCGTGGTTGAGAGGAGCAGGTCGAACTCACCACGCTCAAACCGGCGCATGGTGGCGGCCAGGAGTGCGGCCGGTTGCTGGCCGTGGGCGACGCCGATACGGACACCGGGGAGGAGGCGTTGCAGGCGGCTCAGCATCAGGTCGATCGTCATGACGCGGTTGTGGAGGAAGTAGATTTGCCCCTCGCGGGCCAGCTCGGTGCGCACGGCAGTCTGAATGGTGGCGTCGTTATCGCGTTCGATCCGTGTCTCGATCGAGAGGCGCTCCTGCGGTGGAGTCTGCAAGAGGCTCATGTCGCGTGCTCCCACCATGCTCATGTAGAAGGTGCGCGGTATCGGGGTGGCGCTGAGCGTCAGGACATCGACCATCGCGCGCACCTGCTTGAGGCGTTCCTTGTGGGTTACGCCGAAGCGCTGCTCTTCGTCGATGACGACGAGCCCCAGCTCTTTGAATTTAACGCGTGGTTGCAGCAGGGCGTGGGTGCCGATGACGATATCGACGCTGCCGTCGGCCAGACCGGTGAGCGTCTGGCTGCGTTGTGTCTGGCTGCGGAAGCGGCTCAACACATCGATGCGGATGGGGAAGGCTGCCATGCGTTCACGGAAGGTCTGTTCGTGCTGTTCGGCCAGGATGGTGGTGGGGCAGAGGAGGGCTACCTGACGTCCGTTCAATACCATGGCAAAGGCGGCGCGCATGGCGACTTCGGTTTTGCCATAGCCGGCATCGCCGCAGATCAGGCGATCCATGGGTCGCGCGGCGGCGAGATCGGCTTTGACATCGTCGATACAGCGCGTCTGGTCGGGAGTCTCGACAAAGGGGAAGGCGGCTTCGAAGGCGGACATCCAGGGGTGGTCGAGCTGGCAGGGGATGCCGGGGCGGGCGTTGCGGCGCGCTTGCAGGTCGAGCAGCGAGGCGGCGAGATCGACCACCGCCCGCTCGGCGCGCACCTTCTCCTGTTGCCAGCGCTTGCCGCCGAGGCGGTGGAGCGTGGCTTCGCGTCCGCCGACACCGACGTAGCGGCTCAGGAGGTGGGCGTGGCTAGTGGGCAGATGGAGGCGGGCACCGTCGGCATAGAGCAGCGAGAGCACCTCCAGTTGCTGACCGTCGCGTTCGATCTGCTTTACACCTTCAAAGCGGGCGATGCCGTGATCGACGTGTACCACCAGCTCACCCGGCTGAATCTCCTGGTGTTGCTCCACCCGTCCGCCGCGACTGGCAGTGGCCTGGTGGAGGGTGGTGCGCACCACCCGTTTACGGATGGCGTAGATATCGGGTTGTCCGAGGATAGTCAGGTTGAGTGGCGCCCAGTGGCAGCCGCCGGAGAGTTGGCCGCGACGCAGTTGCAGGGCGGTATCAGCCGGCAGCTCCCGCGCCAACCACTCCAGGCCACCGGCCGTATCGAGATAGATGATTACCGTCTGCCCCTCGTGGCGGGCGCGTTGTTCGAGCTCGGCCAGCAGTTTTTGGCGCGCAGTCTGGCGCAGGTCGGGGTGGGCGGGATCATCGGCGAGATCGGCCAGTCCCGGTGGCGGCGCTACAGCGAGCGCGATGGTGGGCAGGTGCGGTGGTGCCGGGTCGCCGGAGAAGAGCTGCCGCAGCGGGGCGCGGGCGGCAACGCTCTCGACCAGATGGTACCAGGCCTCAAGCGTGGGAAGGTTGGCGTCGGGTGCGCTGGTGTTGGCAGCGAGACGGTCGTGTTCGAGCCAGACCACCACAGCGCCGGGTGGCAGACGTTCAGCCGGAGGCGAGGCCGGGAGCGCCTCCATGGTGCAAGGGGGCAGCCAGAGGCTGTCGAGCTGGCGCAGAGAGCGTTGCGAGGCGGGATCAAAGGCCCGGATCGACTCAACTTCATCGCCGAAGAAGTCGATACGCAGCGGCAGCGGGGCATCGGGTGGCCAGATATCGAGCAGACCGCCCCGCACGGCGAGCTGGCCTTTGCCGACCACTTCGGGGGTGCGTTGGTAGCCTTGGCCGACCAGTTTGCTGACGAGGCTCTCAAAGCTGCCGCCAGCGCTGCTGCCGACCTGCAATCTATCACCGCTGGCCGCCAGGGCGGCCGGTTCGGCCATGGGCGCCAGCAGAGCCGTGGCGGTGGTGAGGAGGAGCGGCGCCGGCGCATCGCTCTCCTGCTGTCCGGTAGCGAGGCGGCGTGCCACAGCGAGGCGCACACCCTCGAGTTCGAGGTCGGTCTGCTTCTCTGTGGTCGCCGGTGGTGGCAGCACCAGGGGGGGCTCCGTCTGTTCATCAGGGGCGAGCGTGAGGAGATCGGTGTGGAGCTGTTCCAGCTCGCGCAGATCGGCCGTGACGGCCACCAGCCAGGCTGACGGATGGAGCCGGCGCAGGGCATGGATCACCTGTGCCGCAGCGGCTCCCGGCAGTGCGGGTGCGGCTGCGGCTGCGGCCTCGCCCGGCCAACCGCGTTGCAGCAGGGTTGCCAGGGAGTCGATTTGGGAGGTGAGATCCATTGGAGCGGGGGCGGCGCTTTTTGCCGCCGCCGGATTAAGTGGCAGTGGGGGAATAATAGCGATCCTGACTGTTACAGTCCAAGATTACTTTTTTGCGGCGGTTTGACATTTGGGCTTAAATCGGCTTTACTGCACTCTTTCACAGGACCACTCTTTTGGGAACTCAGTTTATGGCCAAAGTTTTGATCATCGGAGCCGGTGGTGTCGGCAATGTTGTCGCACACAAGTGTGCGCAAAATCCTGAAGTCTTCTCCAGTATCTGTCTGGCCAGCCGCACCAAGGCGCGTTGCGATGCGATTGCCAGAGGGTTGCCGCGCAAGATCCAGACGGCGCAGGTGGACGCCGACAATATTGCCGAGACGGTGGCTCTGATCCGCAAGTTCAAGCCGCAACTGCTGATCAACGTCGCGCTACCTTATCAGGACCTCAACCTGATGGAGGCGTGTCTTGAGACGGGAGTCGACTATCTCGATACGGCCAACTATGAGCCGCGTGATACGGCCAAGTTTGAGTACCACTGGCAGTGGGCCTACCATGAGCGTTTCAAGCAGGCGGGCATCATGGCGCTGCTGGGCAGCGGCTTCGATCCCGGTGTGACCAGCGTCTACTGCATGTATGCGCTCAAGCACCATCTCGACTCGATCGACTCGATCGATATTATCGACTGCAACGCCGGTGATCACGGGCAGCCCTTTGCCACCAACTTCAACCCTGAGATCAATATCCGTGAAGTGAGCGCCCCCGGGCGCTACTATGAGGGGGGCGAGTGGGTCGAGACGGCACCGCTCTCAGTCAGGCGGCGCTTCAATCTGCCCGAGGGGCTGGGCAGGATGAACGTCTATCTGATGTACCATGAGGAGCTGGAGTCGTTGGCAAAGCATCTACCGGGGTTGCGGCGCGCCCGCTTCTGGATGAGCTTCTCGGACAACTATCTGAAGCATCTGGAGGTGCTCAAGAACGTCGGTATGACACGTATCGACCCCGTCTATTTCCAGGGGCAGGAGATTGTGCCGTTGCAGTTTCTCAAGAAGCTGCTGCCGGATCCCTCTTCACTGGGGCCGCTCACCAAGGGGAAGACCTGCATCGGCTGTCAGGTGCGCGGCAAGCGTGACGGCAGGGCGCATACCGTCTACATCTACAACATCTGCGACCATGAAGAGGCCTACCGCGAGGTCAAGTCGCAGGCGATCTCCTACACCACCGGTGTGCCGGCAATGGTAGGCGCCAAGATGCTGCTGACCGGCAAATGGCGTGGCCAGGGCGTCTTCAACATGGAGCAGTTCGATCCCGATCCCTTCATGGAGGCGCTGGAGCGCAACGGGCTGCCCGGCCGGGTCTTTGAAGGCGCCGTCTTCCGTTAGCAGAGGCGGATGCCGCAGCCGGCCGCACCGCACTTGAACTGCCAGAGGCCGGCCGGCAGAGGGGCAAGCTACCACCAGGGGGCTGAGAGCCAGAGGGGAATTGTGAGCAGGCAGAGGAGGTGGGTCGTCAGGACGGTAGCGGCGGCAAAACGGGCGTCGCACTGGTAGACCTCGCCGAACATCACGCTCGCCATGGCGGCCGGCTGGGCCGCCACGATCAGGAGTGGCGGACGGACGGCGGCGGGGAAGGGCAGCCACAAGAGGAGGAGTGTCGCCAGCGCCGGAATCACCACCAGCCGCAGCAGGGTGGTGCCGACAATCAGGCGTGAGAAGATCTGCCCCACCTGCATCTCGCCGATGCGTGCCCCCACGATCAGGGCGGCGATCGGGATGGTGGCGTCGCCGGTCATCTTGAGCGCCGTTGTGACCATCTCGCCGACGTGGAGCCCGACCGACTGCTGGAAGAGAGCGACGCTGGCCCCCTTGGTGATGTGCCCCAGCAGCAGCCAGCCGGCTCCCAGCGCCATGGCCAGCAGTGGCATCGAGGCGAGGTTGCGCAGGCGTTGGCCGATGACGTCAACCAAGGGTTGCGCAGGGGGGGCGGTGGCAGCCGTGCCGGCAGTCAGCGCCTGTATGCCGAGTGTCCAGACGACGATCTCGGCGCCGATGGCCGAGTAGATGATATCGGCAACTCCCTGCTCGCCCAGCAGCAGCAACGCCAGCATGATCGGCAGGAAGGAGTAGTTGTTAATGGCACATTGGAAGTGAAACATCGCTCTGGTCGGCGCTGCCTGGCGATGCAGCAGGGGGAGCAGAAGAAACCCGACCAGCCAGCCCACCAGCATGATCAGCGCCGAACCGCCGGGCAGCGTCCAGTTGGTGAGCAGGCTGCTCCAGGTGAAGTTGCGCGTCAGCGAGGAGAGGATCAGCGCCGGGTAGACCACGTTGATCTGCAGCAGCGAGAGTTGCCGGTTGAAGCGCGTATCGATATCGCCCCGCCGCCGCAGGATAAAACCGGCCGCACTGATCAGAAAGATCGAGGCGGTTTTGAAGAAGAGGGCTGTCATTGCGTAGCAGCGGCAATCAACTCCGGCAGTGTCACGCGCTCTTCATAGAGGGCCTTGCCGACGATCGCACCGTAGAGGTTGGCATGGCCCAGGGCGCAGAGCGCCGTGATATCGGCCACGCTGCTGATGCCACCGGAGGCGATTACGCGACAGGAGACGGTGCGGCAGATCTCATCCATGGCAGCGATGTTGGGACCCTGCAGCATGCCGTCGGTGGCGGTATCGGTGTAGATAATCGTGCCGACACCGAGATCGGAGACACGCCGGGCCAGCTCGGTGGCGCGCACATCGGTGGTCTCGACCCACCCCTTCACCTGCACCCGGCCATCACGGGCGTCGATGCCGATGGCGATCTTCTCGCCACCGTGGTGGGCGATCAGTTCGGCCAGTATGGTCGGATCTTCGAGCGCACGGGTGCCGATGATGGCACGCACCACGCCGGTGGCCAGCAGCTCGGCGACATCCTCGTCGGTACGCAAGCCACCACCGATCTCTACCGGAATCTTAAGCTCCGCCACGATAGCGGCGATGGTGGCGGTGTGGGCCGGCCGGCCGCTGAAGGCGCCGTCGAGGTCGACCACATGGAGCTCGGTAGCGCCCTGTTCCTGCCAGTGGCAGGCCATGGCGATCGGATCGTCGCAGTAGACGGTCACCTCGTCGGCACGTCCCTGGCGCAGGCGGACGCAGCGTCCCCCTTTGAGATCGATGGCAGGCAGGATGATCACTAGATGGTTCCCTTCGAGGATGGTACACCGGTTTCGCGTGGATCGTAGGCCACAGCCGTGCGCAGGGCGCGGGCAACGCCTTTGAAGACGGCTTCGTAGGCGTGGTGTACCTCGGCGCCGTAGAGCTGGGCGATGTGGAGGTTCATGCGCGACTGGATGACAAAGGCGCGGAAGAACTCCTCAATCAACTGCACGTTGAAGTCGCGGATATGGGTGGTCTGGTCGGCGATCTGATAGACGAGGTAGGGGCGTCCGCCCAGATCGAGGGCGACCCGCGCCAGCGTCTCGTCCATCGGCAACAGGCTGAAACCGTAACGCCGGATACCGCAGCGCTCGCCCAGCGCCTCGTTGAGGGCGGTGCCCAGGACGAGGCCGAGGTCTTCGACGGTGTGGTGGTAGTCGACCTCCAGATCGCCGCTGGCCTTGATCTCCAGATCGATCAGCGCATGGCGTCCGAGGAGCTCCAGCATGTGGTCGATAAAGGGGATGCCGGTATCGATGTTGCATTTGCCGCTGCCATCGAGATTGAGGGAGAGGGTGATATCGGTTTCGCGTGTCTTGCGCTGCTGGGTGGCGGTGCGGGGTTTCATGGTGTCTCCTTGTCTAGCGCGGCGATGAGGGTATCGATCTCCTCGTCGGTGCCGATGGTGATGCGCAGTGAGGTGCCGGTGGTGGCACCGGGAAAGTAGCGAATGAAGATGCCGTCCGCCCGCAGGCGTTCAAAGAGTGCAGCAGCATTCCGGCCGGGCGGCTCGGCGAAGATGAAGTTGGTAGCGGAGTCGCGCACCCTCCAGTGGCGGCTGGTCAAGGCCTGAGTGAGGCGCTTGCGGGTGGCGATGATGCGGGCCACGTTGCGCTGCATGTAGTCGAGATCGTTGAGAGCGGCCAGTGCCAGTGCCTGTGTGATGGCGTTGAGGTTGTAGGAGTCTTTGATCTTGTAGAGCGCGGCAATCAGCGGAGCCGGCCCCACGGCATAGCCGAAGCGGATGCCGGCCAGCGAGAAGGACTTCGAAAGCGTCCGCATGACGATGAGGTTGCGGTTGCCGGCAGCCGTGGCAAGCGCCATGCAGTGGCGCGGGGCAAAGTCGACGTAGGCCTCGTCGATCACCACTACGCCGTTGAACTCTTTGGCAAAGGCGGAGATGGTATCGCGGTCGAAGAGCAGGCTGGTCGGGGCGTTGGGGTTGGTCAGGAAGAAGAGCGAGGCGCTGTAGCCGGATGGCATCTGCCAGCCGTAGTCGGACGTGAGGGCCACAGGACGTTGGGCTGCCTGCCTGATTTCGGCCAGCACCGGATAGAGCGAATAGGAGGGGGTGAAGTAGCCGATGGTGCCGTCGCACTCGGCAAAGGCGCGGGTGGCGAGCGCCAGAATTTCGTCGGAGCCGTTGCCGGCGAAGACCTGCGCCACACTGCAGCCGTGGATGGTGGCAATACGTTCGCGCACCGCCAGCGCCAGGGGGTCGGAGTAGCGCCGCAGCGAGGCGCTGTCGAAGTCGGCCAGGGCGGCAGCCACCCCGGGAGCGGGCGGGTAGGGGTTCTCGTTGGTATTGAGCTTGACGATGCGGTTGCCACGCGGCTGTTCGCCGGGGACGTAGCCGGTCATGGCTGCAACTGATTTTACGATTAGATTCTGGTGCATGTTGGTGTCGGACGCAGAGGGCAGAGTGGCAGACAGGCCGTTTTTACCCGGGGTGGTTGTCAACAGAGTTGGTTGGCATGTACCGGATAGATTACTCAAGTGCTGCTTGTGAGTCAAGAAGAGCGGCCTCGACGGGCAGGGTCGGGTGCGAGCCACAATAGTGGATGTGTGCCTGGAATTCAGAAGCCAGAACCCGGTATTCAGAATAATTCAGCTTAAAAATAGGCTTTTAATCGTGCTCACATGACGAAGACAAGAATTTAGGGCATTAAATGGCATGTTTGATGCAAGGTTTAAATTTCTATTTTATAAATCTCAAAATCATGGTTGACGACAGGGGCCGATAGTGCAATAATGCACCATCACAAGCGTGAGAAGTTTGTCACAACCACCACTCCGCAGGAGCATGAACATGAGAGTTACAAGAGATACCAAGGGTTTTACCCTCGTCGAGATGTTGGTCGTTATCGCCATCATCGCATTGTTGGCAGCGGCCCTCTTCCCGGCAATTCAGTTGGCCATTGAACAGGCGCGTGCCACCGCCATGAAGAACAAGGGGCGGGGTATCTACAACGCCATTCTGACTGCCAATATGGAACGCGATCCTCTGGGGTTGGGCTCCTTGTGGCCCAAGACCGCTGCCCTCTCAGAAGATGATGGTGGCTTGGGTATCAGCAAGACTGTCGGCGACTACTTTACCGCGCTTCTCAGCGGCAAGGAGTACAACGTAATCACTGACGATGAGTCGATTCGTCTGGTGGGCGACCTGACACCGGAGTCGCTCTCGGCACCCGATATCCCGCCTTTCACAGGTACCGGCAAGTTGCCAGAGAAGAACATCGCCTGGAATGTGGTCGAGATCGAGGACAAGACCTTCTCCGAGGCTCCCTTCCTGATTACCAAGAACGTCACCGACACCAAGGTCAAGTTTGCCAAGTCAATGGCCAAAAGCGATTCGACAGACATTGAGGTGGGCGAAGACAACAAACCCTTTGGTAAGCGGAGAGTTATCATGGTTTACAAGGGTGGTGGCGTAAAGGATGCCCGTAAGCGTTACATCACCAACCAGGTGCTCTTGGGTGTGCGTGATGATGAGCACGAGTTTGATGTCTGGATTTGTGCCCAGTAAGTTGGCCGTAACTTAGATTTTTTTGCCCTCCCCGGCCCGGCGCTGCGGAGGGCTTTTTTGTGCCGTATGACCATTGCCAAAGTCGCCATTGATGCTGCCCTCGACCGGCTCTTTGATTATGCCGTGCCGAGCAGGTGGCAGGAGCAGGCGGTGCCGGGGGCGCGGGTGCGGGTGCCCTTTGGCCGCCGCGAAGCGACGGGCTATATCGTCGAGCTGGTGGCAGGGCAGGGTGGAGAGGTGGGTGGCCGGGAGGCCGGCAAGGCAGAGGTGGCGCAGGATGCCGCCGCCGGGTCGTCTGCCACGCCACCGGAGCTGCCGGGTCTGGAGTCGGTAGCACGCGAACCGGCGGCCAGACAGTTTTTGCTGAAAGAGATTAGCGCCGTGGAGGGGGAGCAGGCTTTCATTCTGCCGCCGCTGCTCAAGCTGGCACAGTGGCTTGCACACTACTACGCGGCACCGCTGGAGCGTTGCCTGCAGACGCTCTTGCCGGCACCGGTGCGGGGCAAGGCACGTGTACGGGAACGACTCTTCGTCGAAGCGGTGCAGGGTGGCGCACGAAGTGCGGCCAAACAAACGAAGAGCGGAGCGGCAAAAGAAGGTGATGAAGCTGACGCTGCTGCGCTGACGGCACGCCAGCAGGAGCTGTTGGCCGATATCCGGCGGGTTGGCGGGGGCTGGCTGCAGGCGCTCTGCGCCGAGTTCTCCTGTTCACCGGCCACGCTGCACAAGCTGGCAGCGCTGGGCGTTGTCACAATTGCCCCCAAGGCACAGCGGCGTGATCCCCTCGCCAAGCGGCGTATCCTGCCGACTCAACCCCTGGAACTAAACCGGGAGCAGGCGGCGGCGTTGGCCGCATTAAAAGCAGCGGCGGCAAGTGTGACGGCGGCGCCACTTACTGCCGACAGCTCTCCCGTTGCGTCGCGTCAGGCTGCCGCCGCGCCGGTGCCGCTGCTCCTCTATGGTGTCACCGGCTCGGGCAAGACCGAGGTCTATCTGCAGGCGATTGCCCACATGTTGGAGCGCGGCTTTGGTGCGATTGTATTGGTGCCGGAGATCGCCCTGACGCCGCAGACGGTGCAACGCTTTGCCGGGCGCTTCGGCACGCAGATCGCCGTGCTCCACAGCGCCCTCTCTGATGGCGAACGTTTTGACGAGTGGCAGCGTATCCGCCGGGGCGAGGCGCGGGTGGTGGTAGGTCCCCGCTCCGCCGTCTTTGCGCCGGTCGAGCGGCTGGGGCTGATTGTCGTCGATGAGGAGCATGAGCCGAGCTACAAACAGGATGAGGCGCCCCGCTACCATGCACGTGATGTGGCGGTGATGCGGGGGCACATTGAGGGGGCGCTGGTGGTGCTCGGTTCGGCCACACCGGCGCTCGAATCATGGCACAACGTGGAGCGGGGCAAATACCGGCTGGCACGCCTCACGGAGCGGGCTGCCGTGGCGTCCATGCCGTCGGTACAGGTGGTCGATATGCGGATCGAGCAGTCGCGTAGCGGGCATGTTCAGCTCTTCTCGCAGGCGCTCCTCGATGCGATCAAGTTGCGTCTGGAGCGGGGCGAACAGACGATGCTCTTTCTCAACCGGCGGGGTTATGCGACGTCACTGCTCTGTCCCTCGTGCGGCTTTGTCGCGACGTGCGAGGCGTGCGCCGTGGCCTACACCTATCATCGGGTCGACGACTGTCTGCGCTGCCATCTCTGTGGTGGTTGGCAGCGTCCGGCTGCCACGTGCCCGGCTTGTCATGACCCCAAATTCAAATATGCCGGTTTCGGTACGCAGCGTATTGAGGCTGTCGTGGCCACCTGTTTTCCACAGGCGCGCATCGGCCGCATGGATGCCGATGCCACCTCCCGTAAACTGAGCCATGACGAGATTCTCGGCGCCTTCCGTTCGGGACGTACTGATATTCTGATCGGTACCCAGATGATCGCCAAGGGACTCCACTTCCCCAATGTGACACTGGTAGGGGTGGTGCTGGCCGATTCGACACTCCACCTGCCCGACTTCCGTGCCGGTGAGCGCACCTTCCAGCTCCTTTCGCAGGTGGCGGGCCGGGCCGGTCGGGGGGCAACAGCAGGCGAGGTGTTGCTCCAGACCTATACGCCCGACCATCCGGCCATCACCGCCGCCTGTAGCGAAGATTTTGCCACTTTTGCGGCTGGAGAGCTGCCGATCAGGCGCCGCTTCGGCTACCCGCCATATCGCCATCTCACCTGCCTGACGCTACGCAGCCCCGATGAGGGGCGGGTAACCTTTGGCGCTGAGCGACTGGTACGCAGTCTGGTGGAGGCCGCGGGAGAGGGTGGGGAGGTTGATGTTTCAGAGGCGTCGCCGGCACCGCTGGCCAAGATCAAAAACATCTACCGCTATCAGATTATCCTGCGGGCGACAGCCACACGTTCGATCCTGCTGCTGCTGCGCCACGTCTTGCGCACGGAGCGGCTGCCACCGGAGGTGGAGCTGGCCGTCGATATCGATGCTATCAGCCTCTTGTAGGCTGCAATCAGAGGGACAGTGTCCGGCTGCGGTGCAATCAGAGGGACAGTGTCCGGCTGCGGTGGTGACAGAGAGTGGAGCGGGCGATGGGAATCGAACCCACGTGGCCAGCTTGGAAGGCTGGAGTTCTACCATTGAACTACGCCCGCAGTGTCGTAAACGGCTCTATTTATAATATAACTCCCGGCGTGAAGTCAAGTTCGGGAGATGTCCCCCTCTATGCTCTAAGAGTTTTATGAGTTTTATTATCATGCCAGTGTCAAAATGCTTGATAGTGCCAAATGCTTGATAGTGCCAAATGACGCGTGAACCTGCGATGAGCCGCCAGAGCAATAGAAGGCGCATGGGGCGCATGGGGAAGCGGAAACAGGAAATCTGCTGCAGTTTTTGAGTCATCCATCAAGGAGCTTACGCCTGACAAATCAAAATGCTATTTTAGTTTGTCATGTTTAACAGACGCAAAGCGGGGACAGAGAAAATATATTTTCAAAAAAGAGTGGAAAAAGTGGAACTGCTACTCTTCATAGAGGGTGGAGGGGCGAGTTGCCCAGCCACCACCTCAAACGAAGGGAGATCAGCCATGCGCCATCC
>CAZRGQ010000068.1:0-13577 GCA_964599645.1 uncultured Lentisphaerales bacterium
AGAGGTGATGCACGACGTCGGAGAGGGCTGCTACAGGCACTGAGGGTGGGGTTTGGCCAAGGACATGCAGGATGGCGTCCAGGAGAGCTTTGGGGCGGTCGTTCCAGACAGTGGTGGCTTCGATGCGGATGATACGTTCGCCGTATCGTTTGGCAAGAATATCGGCGGCATAGGTTTTGCCAATACCGGTGTCGCCTTGAATAATGACGACACGGTTGTTGCCGGTGTTATTCATAGCACCGAGGATGGCACGGTGGACCTGCATAACGGTGCTCAAGTTGTCGTAATAGCGCTGTTCAGCGGGTGTCTCTGTTACGTCGATAATGGCTGTGAGGGCGGCCTGGTAGGCGATGAGCCAGTTATCGAGGTCGTATTTATCGCCCTTGCCGTCGCGCATGTCGCGGAAAGTGCGCTCTGAGCCGAGACCGGGGTATTCGCGGCAGAGACGGGTGAGTGACCAGCTTCGATCCTTGGCGTAGGAGAAGAGCTGATTGGCAATCTGTTGGATGGTGGGGTGGTGCATGTCGTGCCTTTCTTGTGGGTGGTGTGTTATGCCTGGATGCCAGCAACCAGGGCTTCGAAATTAGTGTCGGCAACCATAGCGGCCCTAGCTATACGGCGCTTGCGGGCGGCAGCGAAGTCCGGGGAGAAGGGAACGGAAATCGGTGAGATAAGGGCGGGCTCGGGATGGGCAACTTGTGGCAGGGCCGCAGGGGCGGCGAACTGGTCGCGTCGGTCAAGCGCTCTGACGGCAGTGGTGACAAGGGCGCGGGAGGCACGTTTGAGGGCTTTGGCGGAGTCGCGAGCATCGAGCCAGCCGGTATGGGAACCAAGAGAGGGGGCGGCTGAAATGCAGGGGACAGCAGGGTTTAGCAGGGTGCCTGCTGCCAGACCAGAGAAGGGACGTGCGAGAAAGATGGCGGCACCTTCGGTGATGGAGAGGGGATCGAACATGAGGCGGACTTTGGCACCGGCATAGCGGTAGAGGTCTGGCGTGACAAAAGAGTATTCGTGTTTGTAGCCGTGGGGATCGAACTGTGAGGTTTGAAGGATGCCGTTGGATTGGATAGTCAGGGGCACATCGACGGGGAGAGTTTGATAGCGAAGTTCAGGGGAGACGGGGAGATTAAGGTGCAGAGGGCGCTCAGCGTAGAGATCGGCAGGTACCCACTGGCAGCCATAGACGCGGGATTTAACGGGTTTGGCGTTGTGGAGATCAATAGCCTTTTGAAGTGCTGCGAGAAAATCGGTGTATGATGGGAAGAGGGTGCGGGGGTCTTTCTTTCCCGCACGGCACGCGAGCCAGTCCTGCGTTTCTCCCTGCATCTCTCCACGGAAGCGGCCGATCTGACCGGCAGGGGGAAGAGTGAGGCTGAGCCAGGTCCAGAGGCGATTGAAGACACTCTCAACCAACTTTTGACGAGGGCGGCCTTTGGCGGAGATAACACGGGTGCCGACCTGAGAGATAAAACGCTGCATTTTATGAGATTGCCAGACACCACCTTCCAAGACCACCTCACGAGGGGCACCTCCTGCAGTGCGCCAGGCATTGAACATAACGTGAATACAGTTATTGGCGCGGTAGGCATCGTTAGGATTCATGACGAGGCCATAAGAGACGATACAATCGGTACGGGCATCGGAGGCAAGCAGCAACTGGAAGCGCGCAACACGGACACCGTACTTTTCAGAGCAGGGATCACCACCCCGGGTCCAGGGGACAACCATGCCGACGTTGACGGAGGCATCGTCCCAGACTTGACGTTGACCGGGATCGAGAGGCGTACCATCATCTTGCATGCGGAGCCAGCCGGGGATAGAGATGCCATCGTTGGTGCCTTGCCCGGCACGGGGATCGCGATAGCGGGCGAACTCGGCGTGGGAGATGGAGCGGAAGACGCGGAGGACGGCAGTGGGGAGTGAGGCGGGATCGGCACGGGGCTTGAGGATTTCGGCGGCCAGATCGGGAGCCAGCAGGCCGCTGGCGGCGCAGTAGCGAGCTGTGGCGGACATAGAGCCGGCATTGCGGGCGCGATTGGAGCGGAGGTAGTGAGTGCGGAGCGTGGTGGCATCGGCCTCGGAGACGGTGACGCGTGGGGGACGGCCAGAGCGGGGGGCATCCTGCAGATCGGTGGCAGACGACCAGCGCTGCCACCAGGCCTCGGAGACGCCAGCTTTGAGGAGGGCGTAAGGAAGAGGAGTGCCAGCGGCAAGGGCGGCACGGATTGAGGCGAGTGTACGACGGCGGGCTTCAGCACGCATGGGGACGCCCTCCCGCAGGGGAGAGATCGCGCTGTGTGGGGGTGCGTTCGAGATGGATACCGAGCGCAGCGGCGGCAGCGACGAGTTTGCGGGAGGGGTTGTTGCGGCCGTGGAGGCAGTGTGAGAGGTGTGAGGGGGAGATATTGAGGGCACGGGCGGCGGCACAGACACCGCCAAAGCGGGTGACAGAGGTCTCGGGGGTGATGGCAGGTGATAAATTGTTAGACATTGGCTGGCTCCTCGGTTAAAGTAAATCGCAACGTTGCGGGCAGTGCGACAATCTTATTACAGACAGTAATCGCCTGTCAATGCCAATCAGTGATTTATGAAGACTAAAATCGGACAAAGGTTGAAGGCGCTCCGGGGTAGAAGAACGCAGGCACAGATGGCTGACTTGTTCAGCGTGTCTCAGCCAACTTGGACCACTTGGGAGAAAAACACCAGAGAGCCAAACTTAAGCACCATAATTACTATGTGTAATAAGTTTAATGTGACCTCTGACTGGCTGCTAGGGCTGGAGGAGACGCCGCGTGGTGCGGAGGATTGGCAATGGCGGGCGTTGCAGGCGGAGAGGCAAGTGGAGGAGCTAAAGGCCGAGCTGGAGGGACTGGCGCAGGTGCGGGCGGCGGTAGCGGCGCTGGGGGGAAAAAACCTCGGGAAGAAGAGATGAGGGGGGCGGGGGCGGGATGTGGCAGCGGAGCGGGATCGGCGCTATGGAGTGTGAGAGCGGCGAGGATTAGGGCCAGAATTGGGCGTCGTCCTCTCGTGGAAAACAGTCGAAGTCCCAGCGGATAAAATATATTTGGTGGCGCTGCCACCATCCCTGAAAGTAGGTATCATGGACAGACTGCACAACTTTCGACCAATCTTCGCCAAGCCGCCCCTCGAACCGGAAGACCGTCGATGCCCACGCATTTGACACGTTGCCGAAAATAGACGCATCTACACTGTCGACCTGCTCTGCCTCAAGCACGCGCCATCTGTTGGTCATCACGCTCGGCAGCGGGTGCGCAAATCTACCCCCGTAAGGGTGCCCGCTATAAAGGCCTGCACTCCAACACTCGTGCGGCAAATCGAGCGGTGGCACATAAGCAGCGCGGGGGGTAAAATTGACTATCTCTGTAATGGACGCTCGCCACCCATCGACTCCGTAGTCATGTGTTGTTGCCCGCATGGACTGCTGGAGCACGTCATAGTCGGCGCAAAGCGTCTCGAACGATAGACCGCCCTCCACCTCTGTCTCGGCGGCTTTGAAGTTTGCCCACGCGTCCATTAACGCCAGCCATTCGGTGTCCCCTTCTCCATCGGCATCCCATATGGCAGTAAGCGGGTGTGACCCTCGATCTCGATAGGTGGCATTAAGGTTCCGCTGCAGCGTGTGCATCCTGACCAATGGCTTGGCGATCTGGTTCAGCACGTCCTCATTCAGATAGTCGTAGTTCACCCAGCTATATTTGTTCGTCATGTACTCGCAGTGGCCGAACTTCTCTGCGTCCCTGAACAACCACTGCCGCCACCACTCATCTCCCATCCACTCCCAATCCATAACCGGCGTGAGATAGGAGATATTTGTCGCGCTTGCATCCCGCCCGTTGAATATGAGCGGCGTCTCTGCATACATCAGTATGTAGCTGTCGCGCAGTCGATAAAACCCGTTGCGCACCGAGCCCAACAGACGCTCGCCGCCAAAGTAGAAGTCTTTCGGTACGTAGACCCCTACAAAAACATTGGTTATCGGGTCGACGCCTAGTATTGCACCAGCACCCGTGACTGCCACCAGGCGTTGCCATAGCGCTCCCTTGATCAGCGCCTCGTCGTCCGCCATCGGGTATGGTGGCGTTGTGCGCTGCCACCAGAAGAGTGCGGAGCCCGACAGCACAAAGACGGTCGAGATGCGCAACACCAGCTTGCCTGCGCTGTTGTACCACTCGCGCCATGTGTTGGTGGCTTTTTCTGTCCAGTCGTAGCCCATTATCTACCAAATCCCATCAGCGCCAAGTCGCCGCCACCGGCCATGGTAGCCCAGACTAACTTGGCGACACTGCCACCTTCGTTCTCTTCAACCACAAACTGGTAGAGGTAACGCCGCACCTTGCCATCATCATCACCCCCGGGGAAACCGCTGGGCTCGGCCTTGATATCGACCTTTTCCGTCACCGGATTATATTCCGCCACTACCCAGCCGCCACTAGCGACGGTGACGGTCTTGGATGAATTGCCGAAGTAAAAGACCTCACCCCCGTGGTAAAAGATACCACGATGCACCGTAACGTCTGCCCCGTCGATGGTGATGCCGAAGTTCCACTGCTCGCCATAGGGATAGCCCAGAGGAGCAGCAGACTCAGCATGCCGGGGCGCAGCGACGGCGCTGATGGTGGTGCCGGAGGGCGTCTGGCTCAGGCGCAGGCCGGGGCCGGCAGAGAGGCGCAGGCGCTGCACCTCAGCCGCAAGCTGGTTGAGCCAGTCGGCCGTAATGACATCTCCCGGGCGCAAAGGTCTCATGAGCCACCTCCGGCGCTGGCATAGAGATCGGTGTCCCATTGCTCGGAGCCGGTCCACTGCTCGGTGCGCTGGTAGGAGCGATCACCGAGCTGGATGATGCGGTCGGCCGTTTTGAGGTAGGAGCTGAAGCCAGCCACGGTGACGGGTGGGGTTTGCCGCTTGCCGTAGTTGGCGGGGGAGGGGCGGAAATCGTAGATCGAAATGCGGGTGACAACGGGGTAGAAGGCGAGCCAGCTCTCGATGCCGGCGGCGATCTTCTTGGCAATTGTGAGGGAGTGGCCGGTGAGGTTCTCCCAGTCGCCGCTATCGTCGGGATCGGGCTCGCGGGTGAGAGTGCTTTTAGGTATCTGATAATGGCGCTTGCGTTGTTGCGGGCTGTTGCGCCAGGCTTCGACCTCATCTATCGCTGTTTGCGTGGTACCGCTGCCTTGTGGCAGTAGTTTGGGATTGGTGGCGAGCGGCTTTTCGAGCTGCGCCATTTCGATCTCGATATGGGCGCTTTTGGCACCGGCAGGCACCAGCTCGGCAGCCGGCAGCGGCACGAGGTTGATCGTCAGCTCGCCCATGTTGCCTTTGCGCCGTTCGAGGGTGGAAGATTCCACCATCATGCCATCCACCTCGGCTCCATATAGCGGCTGCGCGGCGGCGAGATCGGCATACTTGCCGCGTTTGGTAATCCGCTTGGCATTGGCGGCTGCCTTGACTACTTGAGGGCTCTCTGCCGTCTCGCGAATGGTGCTATTGCCTTGATAGGTGGTGCTCATGGTGGTTATCCTGCTGTGGCTATGTTATCTTTGCGCGCGATGCGCTCCAATAGTTGGCGCATCTGCTTTGATTCCGATAGCTGCTTATCCGCCAGCGTCTCCATGCGTGAGGTGCCGCTGCCGAGCCCGCCGGAGGTGAGGCCGCCGATGCGGGTGAGGCGGTCGGTGAGCACACTCATGGAGCTGCTGATGCTGCTACCCTTGGTGTTCTCCGGCTCGTTACCTGCCAGCGGCAGCTCGATCGCTGCTGCCTGGCGGCGGATTTCGACCACCTCGTTGCGCTCTTCGTAGAGCTTGGCTTGTGCGGCCAGCACCTGGTTCTTGCGCTCGAGTGCGGCGATCTCTTCGCGGATGCTCGAGGCCTCGGCGTCGTGATCCTTTACCAGTTGATCCCACTCTTGTGCCTTGGCGATATTCGCCTTGCGTTCTGAGCCGCGTCGGGGTTGGCGGGATTTAATCTCCGCTGCAGCATCAAGCGCTGCTTCCCTTTTCTCTTCGATCGTGGCCAGATGTTCGCGTCGGGCGCGGATGGCAGCCACGTTTTCTATGACGCGGCCGCGAGCTTCGGCAGCTCCGGCGCTATATCCGGCGGCTGTGCGATCGAGTTCCAGCTGTTCGCGGCGGCGGGCAAAGTCGGTATTAACGGCGGCGACGGCGGTGGCGTCGGCCGGGTCCACGGAGGCCAGCGCCTGCTTGCGCTGCAGTTCGAGCTGGGCGGCCTGCTTATCGAACTTGATATCGGCCGAATCTCTGGTAGCGCTGCGCAATTCGCGCATCAGCTCCACCGACCCCTCCACGGCGCGATTCAGCCGGGCAAAGCGCTCTTGTAGCTCACTCAGCTTGTTGCCGGCATTCTCAAAGCGCATTGCGTCCTGGAACTCTCGGGCCGCGCGCTTGTTATCGGCTACAGCCTTGACCAGCAGCCCCAGCGAAGCCACCAGCCCGACAATCAGCCCCACAGGCGTCGCTGCTGCCATGCCCAAGCCTTTGAGCGCCGTCACCAATGAGACCGTGCCGGTAGCGGCACCTTGCACCGTGCCTGACATCAAGCTGGAGGCGGCGCTGATGCCCGCCATCCCGCGCATGACGTTAGGTGCGGCAGACGTGGTGGCCGCTACACCGTCTGCTGCCTGTTTCAGCCCGGTCAGCTCCTGTGCTGCGCTCTTCACGCCGGCATCAAAGCCTGCGTTATCGAGTTGCAGATAGGTTGTCAGCTTGTTGGCCACTCAAACTCCTCTCCCGGTTCGATCCCTGCTTCATCCATCCAATCCATCAGCTCCATCTGTGCCGTACCGAATGCCTCGCCGCCACCTGCGCCTGGACGCGCCTGGCGCAAGAGCAGGTGCAGCAGCGCCAGCGGCATCTCATCCATGACGTAGTGATAAGGCCAGCGGTAGCGCTGGATGGCGGCTGCGGCCAGCCCGACTATCCAACCATCGGGCCAGCCGCCGTAGGGTTTCCCCCCGACTCGCCGCCCTCACTCTCCGGCATCACATCTGTCAGTCGCGTCAAGGTAGCCGTTACGGCTCCGATCAGCCCGCGCGCCACAGGCAGCGGCAAAGCATCGGCCCACTCCTGGGCTGCCGCCAGATAGTCGGCTCTGCCCCGAGCCAGTTGCACCCGGTTCTCTGCCGGTGTTTGCACCATTGCATAGAGCGTCGGTGCCCAGTCGGCGATACTCTCCGGACGCGTCCCGAGGTAGAGCGGGCTTCTGATTGCCTCCAGGATGCCTGCCATACCCAGCGTCAGCTCCTGTACCTGGTAGGTGCCCACCTGCCCGGCTGCTGCGTTTACCACATTCAAAGCCTTCTTGGGATTCTTGATCGTCATTGCCTCTCCTCTACGCTATCGTTACGCCCGGACGTGCTACCGCCACGATATTAAACATCTGTTTCGCCTTGTGGCGTTTTGCCACGCCAGCGCTCTCCACCAGAAAGGTTCCCGTAGCTCCCGTGATGGTCAAGACCGTTCCGACCGCCGGAGGTGTGGCGGCCGAACCGGCCACCACGCTCAGCGTCGCCTTGGTGGCGCGATCATACACCACGATGCCATCTACTGCGCCCTCCTGCGTCTCGCAATCATCGGTTATCAGCTCCTCTTCGAGTGTCGCATCGATGATCGTCCCTTGCGTTACCGTCTCGCCCACGCCCCAGACGCACTTGGCACCGCCCTTGATCTCATAAGTATCAGACATCTCTGCTGCTCCTCTCTGCCTTACTCGCTACCGCCACCGCCAGCCAGGTTAAGGTTGGCACCGCCCCGGCCGCGAATTGAAAACGCCATCTTCCCCTTGTGCCTGCTCACCTTGCCCACACTCACCAATAACACCGTTACGGCCCCCACCGTCATGGTATCCCCCGCCTTGGGGGCCGTCCCCTCGCCGCTGGCGATCACCGTGCCGGTAACGCTGTACTGCTCATCATAGATGATCACGCCATCGATCTGCCCCTGCTGCGTCTCCATGTAGTCCTGGACGCTCTCCTTGCCGATATCTAGATCGGTGATGGTGCCATAGTCCAGGTTATCATCCACGCCCCACTTGCAGTTTTGGTTGCCCTTCTTTACTGTTGCCATTACTTGCTCCCCTGAAAATAGGTGAATTGATACGTCAGCGCATAGCCATTGGCCATTGCCCCCTCTTCGAGCTGCAGATAGCGCGCGCTCTCATACTCCAAGATGCCATTCGGCAAAAATTCAAACTCCGTCTCCCGCACAAAGCGCCGCAAGCCATCAATGATCGTCAGCAGTGCCGGCCGGCTGCCCCCCTTGATGTGGCTCTGCATCTTCTCCGCCTGCAGCCCCGGATGCCGCAAGAGCGCCACCGTCAGCGTTCCCTCCGTCTGCGTATCCCCCACATACTCCGCCTGGCTGCGATCCCCCTCAAAGAAGAGCGCCGCGCTGAAGCCACTCACCGGCTGCCCGCTCAGCAACACATCCAGCGCCGCCCGCGGCGACTCCGCCAGCGTCAGGCGGCCCCCCTGCGCTTGGGCCCACTCCTGCAGCCGCTGCGCCACCCGCTGCATCAGCTCCGCCAAGGCGATCGGGCGGCAATCGCAGTTGCCACTGCATTGATGCTGCTCAGACAAGATGGCCTCCCCCCGACGTTGCGATTACCGGCTCGCTTACGATGTCGGCGCCACCGCCGCCGCTGCCTTCTTCTCCTCCGGCGAGGGCGCGGAGGCGCCTTTCCCAGTCGCGCGCCTGCGCGGCGTACGGGTTTTGCCGGTCGCTGTAGCCCCTGCGGTTGAAGAGGATTTCGCAGGTGAAGATGATTGCGGCCTGGTGGGCTTCGCCTCTGTGGGCTTGCGGCACTCCGCCGCCACTGCCGAAACAGCTTGCCGCCCGCTGCTCTGCTGCTTGGGTAACTTGCTCCAGATTACTGCCATTGATCTCTCCCGTATTGAGGCCCTCATCATCCAGCGCTTCCGCCACAAATGCGCGCGGAATATAGGGAGTGATTTCGGCCAGCTTGATCATCTCGATCCAAATGTTAAGGTTGTAAAAAGGCCGCCTGCGCGAGTGAGTGGCCTGCGGAGTTTATCAGGCCCGCAGGCGGCCACGCTCCAGACTCTAAGCCGCTGCAAAGTCGGCTACGAACGAGAAGCCGCCCGCGTATGCCAGGAAGGGCAACGACAAGAAGCCCTCGCCCCTGGCATGCGTGCCATAAACAAACTCATTGCGCATGAAGACGTTAGGATCCTCATCGCGATCCAGACGCGTCAGGTTGGCAATCTTGCGCTGCTGCACCACCACCGGCAACACCGTCGCCTTCTCACCGATGATGTACCACTGATCGGCCACTGCGCCTACGATGCGGTTTGATACCCGCACCTGCAACGCCCGTGCCGGCGAGACGTTCGAGACCCCCGCCACAGCGCTCGATACCTGCTCCGCCACGATCTCCGCCTCGACGATCTTCTTCGCCAAGGCCTCCTTTGCAGGGCCTACCAGCAGATAGCGCGGCGTCACCTCAGCCGGCTCCCCGCCATTCAGCGACCAGCCCCGCATGGCGGCGATGGCCGTCTCCACGGCTGCCTGTGAGAGCGCCGTCGTCACCGCATTGGTGATCACGCTCTCGCCCAGCACGCGCCCCTTCACAAAGAAGGGATTGCCATCGGCCCACTGGCCATTGGCCAGCAAAGCCTCCAGCGCCAGCTTGATCCACAAGCTCTCGCCATCGGCCCCCAGCATCCCGATCAGCGGCGTATAGACGCCATACTGATCATCCTCGATGTCATTGCGCGGCACCGTCACGGTGTTTTCGAAATCACGGTTCGTCACCGTCAGTTTGCCCAGCGTCAGGTTCTGGATCAGGCGATCGCCGATCCACTCCCGCATGCCCCGGATCTGTGCCAGCCAGGGGTGTACCGTGGCGGCCCCCGTCACCGGCATTGAGAGCGCCAGCTCCGTCAGCAGAATGTCGTTCGGGAAAGCGCGCTCTGTTGCCCGCTTTTGCGCCTCGGCAAACCGCATCTGGTAGGTCTGAAAGAGGCTGTTCATGTTCTCGCGATTGATGATCATGGTCGTATTCCTTTGTAAGTGTGAACTCTGAAAAAGTGGGCCTTTTACTGTCTTGCCCAGGACAGGCGTGGAGGTATGCGAAAAATTGTCAGTCGTAGCCGATGCGCACCAATACCCCGTCATCAATCACATTCATCACCCTCCCCAGCCGGTTCGTTACTCCCGCCGGCGGCGGCGTGAGCATCGCCGTATAAGCCGTATTCGTCCAGGCATAGCACGGCTGCCCGATATCCTTCTTGGCGATGCTTCCATCGCCATTGTCGAGCAGGAATACACCCCGGCGGAGCAACACCGTCTCATTCGAGACCGCCGCCTTCTCCACCCGCCCCAGCACGGTCACCTTATTCTGGTTATTCGCCTGATAAGCCTTGCCATTGCTCGCCACACCAGCGATCTCCCCAGCGTGCATCGTCTCAGCCGCCGTGAGCGCCACGAAATTGCCCGCGCTCATGGCAGTATTACGCTCCTGCGCCACCGCTACCGCCACAAACCCCAAGCCCGCCGACAAGGCCAGAATCGCCAAAGCCATGCGGATCGAAATGCCTCCCCGCTTGCCCGGCCATACCTTCGCGGCGTCTACCCCGCAGTTACGCGCGATCTCACGCTGCGCCTCGGTCGGACCGCTTGCCAGCCCCGGATCATCCAGGCGCTCCGGCGTCAGCGCCGAGAGCGGCACCGTCACCGGCGTCTGCTTGATCACATCTTGCAACTGCGCCAGCGAGAGCGCCGCCACGGCATCCGCACCCAGCGGCACTACCTTGCCCACCCGGCGCGCCTGCTCCAGCAGCAGCGCCTTGTCACGCTGCGCCTGGCCGCTCTGCATCGCATCCAGCCGCTTGTTCAGGGCTGCGATCTGTGCCGAGAGTGCCACCGTCTCAGCCTTCTCCGGCGGCTCTGCCTCCGCCACCTCCGCCGCCTTCTGCGCCGCCTCTTCAGCCGCCGCCCCGGTCGCTTCAGCAGCCGCTGCTGCCTCCGCCGCCTTCTGCGCCGCCTCTTCAGCCGCCGCCCCGGTCGCTTCAGCAGCCGCTGCTGCCTCCGCCGCCTTCTGCGCCGCCTCTTCAGCCGCCGCCTTGCGCTTTTCGATCGCCGCAGCGATCTCCTCTTCCGTCGCCGTCTCGGGATCGAGACCCAGGATACGGCACAATTTTTCCTTGTAGTTCATGCTGGATTGCTCCGGCGCCGGATTCATCAGTTCCAACTGGGCAGCGGCGCCAGCCGCCAGCGGAACACTCTTAAACTCCATTCCCGGCACCGCACCATTCCGGCACATTGCCACACTCAAAATCGCCACCACATGCCCCGCCTCATCCAATACCGGGCTCGCCGATACCGCCGCATAGTGCTCCGCCGCCGCCAGCCCCTCCGCCGTATACTTGATATCCTTCAGATACACCCCACGGCCCGGCACCACCTCGATCTCGCCATAGCCCGCCACCTTGCGCGGCTCCTGCGAGGTCCGGAACGCCACCGTCCCCTCCAGGGTGTTATGTTCAAAATCCAATGCCACCCGCCGCCACGCATAGAGCGGATGCGCCACCTGCTGCACCAGCTTCTCACCCACCTTCACCCGCCGGCCCGTTACATTCGGATTCTCCCCCCACTGCAGCACCTGCACCCGCTGCGGCAATCTGCCCGCCTCCGCAGCCAGCGGCTGCGGTCCTGTAAACGTTACTTGATAGGCTTTGCGCTTCATGCCCCCATTGTTACGCTACCCCCGCACTCCTGCACCCCCGCGTGGAGCGTATGAGAAGGCACAAAAAAGCCGCCGGGCTCTTCACCCGGCGGCTTCGCTATTCTCCCCCTAATCCAGTAGCAGCCCCGGCGTTCACGCCGGGCTCCTCCCCCTACCTTCCCCCCACCTGCCTCCCCAGCTCAGCCTTCATCGCCGCCAGCGCCCCGCTCTCGATCTCCCCCTGCGGCCACTTATCCTGATGCCCCTTATGCGTCACACTCTTCACCAATACATAATGCGCCTCCAGCCGCTTCCCCTCCATCGTGCACAGTAGCGGCTTCCTCCCCTTCGTCTTCACCAAAAAGAGATCCTTGATATTCCCCAGCGAAGGCGACCCCGCCCTGCGCGCCCGCTCCGTCAGCGGTATCGCCAACGCCTTCCGCGGCGGCAGCGGCCGCACCGGTCCCCCGTGGATATAGTGTGCCAGCTCCCGGCTCGCCACCTCCACCACCGCCTCCTCATCCGTCAGCTTCGTCGTATTCACCCGCCCCTCAAGCTGCGCCTCAAAAAAATCACTCCGCGAAGGTATCGCCCGGAACGCCCGCCGGATCACCCCCGCCACCGCCTTCGCCCCCGCACTCAGGATCTCCCGCCGCCGGATCACCCCCGCCCCCACCAAATCCCCCAGCCCCTTCATCTCGAATCTGATCCTCACTGCGGCGCCCTCCAATCCAGCTCCGCCGGCTTCACCTGCGTCAGCTCCACCAATAGCTCCTTCACCCGCCGCCCCTCGATCCACACCTCCTGCTCATCGATCACCGTCAGCATCGTGCCCCGCTGCAGCAGAAACTCCGCCTCCCCCTGATCCGGGTTGCTCTCCGTAAACTGCGAGAGATAGACCCCCTTTGTCCCCTTCGGCAGATAAAACTTGATGATTGCCGGCTGCTCCGCCCCCTGCCCGTAATTCTCCCACGCGATCTGCTCGCACAGCGAAACACTCGTGTAAG
Source organism: uncultured Lentisphaerales bacterium (assembly GCA_964599645.1). Classification (GTDB taxonomy): domain Bacteria; phylum Verrucomicrobiota; class Kiritimatiellia; order RFP12; family JAAYLN01; genus JAAYLN01. The sequence continues at coordinate 12,729 of CAZRGQ010000068.1, forward strand.
ACCAATCATAAGACTTAAACTGCCCCGTCTGCTTCAGATCGATGCAACGATACGCCATCCCATTCGCCGCCGCATGGCTGCGCCCGATCACACCATCCAACAGCCGTATCTGCCCCTTCAGCTCCTCATCCGCCGGCCCCTCCATCCGCCCCCGCAGCCACCGCGCCACCCGCTCCTGCAGCCCCGTCCGCCGCTCCTGATACGCCGTCATCACCGCCCGCTCCGCCGCACTCGCCTGCAACATGCCATACGCCTGCGCCGCCCACGCATCCGCCTCCGCCACCGTCCGCCAATTCAGCGGCGTCAGCCTTACCACCCCATCCACGATTGCGATCTGCTCCCCCAGCCGCTCCTGCAGCCACTTCACCTTCCCCGGCTCTACTCCCCGCACCTCCGCCTCCACCTTCGCATTAAAGCGCTGCTCAGCAAGCTCCTCCTCCGGCGCCGGCACCCTCACCCCCAGCTCCTGCGCATCCTGCCGCAACACATCCTCCACCCCCATCCCGCTCCCGAAATCAAACGGCGGCCACGGACGCCCAAAGCGCGATATCCGCATCCATACCGGGTCCAGCTTGTGCGCTATCATCCGCCCATTATAAAACCCTCCCCCCGCCTCCCCCCAGCGCTGCGCCCAATTGCGCGGCTCCTTGCGCGTCCGCACCCGGATCAGCTCCAACGCCGGCGCCGCCGCCAGCAAATCCGGGTCCTGGTCGATCTTCCACTTCGCAAAGTTATGCGCCTCCCGCGTCTGCATCTCATGGATCAGCGTCAGCCGCTTGTGGCTCGTGATATCCGTCAATCCCCCCTCCGGCGTGATCTCCATCCCCTCCGCTGCCATCACCTTCCGCA
>CAZRGQ010000069.1:0-13480 GCA_964599645.1 uncultured Lentisphaerales bacterium
CCCCCCCAGCGGCTTCCCTGTCCCTTGCTATCCTGCGGTTCTCTTATCGCGCCTCCTATGCCTCCCCCCTGTCACTGACCGATTGCGCTCCTGATTTGTATTAAATGCTTTCTCTGCCACTCTCTATGCCTCCTTGCGCTCCCGGCTCGGCACAGTTGCTTCAGGGACAGGCCCTAACTAATCCTGTCTGGCGTGGATCATGAAGTCGGCGCTGCAGGTGTAGGTGGCGTCGTCGGGAGCTTTGGAGTAGAGGCGCAGCAGGTAGTCGCCGGCGGGCAGTGGGCCGGTATGAATGGCGCGTTCAGTGCCGGCTTCGAGTACGGGGATGGTGAGGGGCGGCGTAGCGTCGCCGGGGCGGCTGAGAGTGGCACCGATGGCGACGGCCTCGGGAGCCGAGAGGAGCAGGGTGCCGCCGGTAGCGGCGCTGGTGGTGAGGTTGGCGGCCTGACCGTTGCCGAGGCGCAGGCCGTGCTGGAAGAAGGTTGGCTTGAGATTGGGCAGACGCTGAAAGGCGTCGCTGTCGGGGAGCGGGTCGGCGAGCAGTTGCCAGTCGGCGCTCTCAGGGAGATGGTCGAAGATCATCTGGTTGGGGGGCGTGGCGAAGTAGTAGTCGCGGCGGGCGAGGTAGCCGGAGTCGAGCGTTTCATCGACCTGACGGGCGCCCCAGGTGGCATCGAGCAGTTCCCAGTTGCCATCGATCATGACGGCGTTCCAGGCGTGTTTGAAGGCGCTAATGAGGTCGTCGTCGGCGGTGCCGCGGTAGCCACGCACGTCGCCGATGAGGAAGTTGCTTGCGAGGCCGACACTGCGGGCGAGGGCGTCGAAAAGCCAGGAGTAGCCGGCGCAGACGGTGGTGCCGCGGGCGAGGACGCTGGCGGGGTCGTGTTCGTGGGTATAGCTGCTGCCACCGCCGGTGATGTGGTTCCACTCAACGGTGTCATAGCGGATGTTGGCGGTCAGCCAGTCGTAGAGGGCACGAGCGCGTTGCAGGTCGTTGGTGGCATCTTTGGTCAGTTCGGCGGCCAGCTCGGCAACCTCAGTGGGGATCGGCTGGTTGCGGCTGCTGCGCAGGGCGGCAAAGATCGGGAGCTCATCAGCCGCTGCCGCGCCTTGCCCGGTCGGAGGAGTAGTTGCCCAGGGCAAATGGTCTATTGGAGCCAAAAGCCGCTGTTGGTCGTTGCTGCTGCTTAAGACTGCGTGCCCGCTGTCAGGTGTGGCGCTTGCGCCTGCGGCATCGGCGAGAGCCTCCTCATAGAGTGGCGCACGTATGGCCGTTACCGGCCGGGTAACGGTGACGGTATCAGTAGCTGCAATGTCGCTGGCGGCATTTGCGCGCCGGTTAAGCTGCTCCTGTGAGGCCACCTGCCACAGCAGCAGGGCGAGCAGCGGGAGCGCCAGCAGGGCGATCAAGCCGGGTCGGTGACGGCGTGCTGGTGCTTGTCTGAATCTGATGGGACGTTGCACCATCAACTACTCCTGCAATTCTACCACGACGGTACGCAGGGAGGGGTGAGCCAGACGGCGGTTGAGCTCCAGCAGGGCTGGATACTGTTCGGCGGGCAGGAGGCCGGCACCGCGCTCGATAGTACGCTCAACCACGAGCTCCAGCGTGCCGTCGGCCTGACGTCTGGTGCGGCTGCGGACCTGATATGTGCCGAGTTTGCCGGGCAGTTGCCATTTGTTGTTTTCAGGGGCGAGCAGCACGGCTTTGGCGGTGGCTGGCAGCAGGATGCGGCTGCTGGTTGTGGCACGTTGGTTACCGCCCTGCAGCCAGAGGGGGTTGTCGCGGCGGTCACTGCCGAGGGGGAAGAGGGCACCCTCACCGCCGGGGAGGAGGAGTGTGAGGGTGTGGCCATCGCGCACGGCGTAGCGCGGTGCGGTGACGCGCAATCTCTGGCAGGCGGGATAGCTGTCGAGGTCAGTTTCGAGATCGCCGATGGCCTGAGCCGCTTGTGAAATACCCCCGACCAGCTCCTGGAAGTGGCGGCGCAGTTTCTCGGGTGGCATCTCGCTGATACGCTTGCGAAAAGCGCCGCTGGCGGTGCCGAAGTAGCGTGTATCGAGGTGGATCGTGGCGTGACCGTCGGCGTCGAGTTCAATGGTCCAGTCGTTGTCGACGCGTGTGCGGAAGTGATCGACAACCTCAATCTCTCTCAAGCCGCCATCGAGCGTGAGGGCGGGGTGGTCGCTGAAATGCGTGGTGCCGGGGATGGCGTATTGGTCGCCATCGTTGAGATAGAGTGGCGGCCAGGTGTAGTCACGGAGTGTCGGGAGCGGGGCGCTGGCGGCGTAGAGGGGAAGTGGTGCCGGGGAACCGAAGAGGCGGTGCAGGAGACCGGGGCGGCGCGGCGTGACGGCGACGAGGGTGGCGCTGAAGCGTCCGGTATCGGGCACCAGCAGCGCCTCACGGGCCAGCGGCGTCATGGTTTGGCCGGGATCGACGAGGATGGGATCGGCGTTGTAACCGGCGGCGCGCAGCATGGCGACAAGGAGCAGGGCACGATCGAAGTCGTGGCCGTAGCCGTCGCGCAGGGTCTCGTCGACCGGAGTGAAGGCGAGGGGCAGTTCGGTGAAGTTGGGGCCGGCGGCGCGGATGTTGCGCATCACATGGTCACGGATGGCTGTGACGCGGGCGGCTGGTTCGTCAATCCCCTGGAGCAACTTGCGGGTGAGGGCTTGGGTCTGCGTAGCGTCGCGCAGGGCGGCCTGAGTCGCCGTTTTCACAGCGCTGGCATAGTCGTGCCAGGTGGCACAGGAGAGGCGCACGGTGGGGAGGTGGGCAAAGGCGGGGGGCAGCGCCTCTTCACGCGGCAGTGGTGGCTGGTTGGTGACGCTCCAGCGCCAGATCGTGTGGTCGCGCGCTTTGAGGCTGGTGGCCGTGATGCCGAAGCCGTCAGTTACACGTTGCAGTTGAAGCGAGTCAGGAGCAGTGATTTCCAGACTCATCTGCCGGATCGGTTCAAAGCTGCGGAAACTGCGTTGCAGGGCGAAGCCGGGGTGGTCTTGCTGGGTATGGCGGGTGGTGACAACGACGGTGCTGCCGGTCTCGACACCGGGGAGGCTGATGACGCGGGTACGTCCGGCGGGGTAGCGCGGGGCGCTGCCGCTCCAGGGGGCGTCCATGTCGTTGATCTCCTCCGGCTTGACGTAGTGAACCGTGCCGTTGGCGTTGCTGACGACACAGCTGAGGAGTTCGGCAGTCTGCCAGACGGGGTTGTAGTGGAGTTTGATTTCGGAGAAGCGTTTTTTGCCGGCGTAGGTGAGGATGCGATAGACTTGGCGCTGGGTCGTGGTCCAGGCATGGGGTGAGTCGAGCTGGATTGAGAGGGAGTCTTCAACGACCTCCATATCGGGGGTGGCGGCAAGGGTGCCGGGGAGGAAGTGGGCGCGTTGACGGGCGGCGTACTCCATGTCGCGGCGCAGTTGGCGCAGGGTGGCGTAGTCGGCGGCCGGATAAGAGGGTTTGGTGAGGGCAAAGTGGAGGTGGCCCTGCAGTAGTTGGTCGCTGACGGTGACGGAGCGTTGATAGAGGATGCCGATGGCGTCGTTGGTGGTAGAGTGTGGCAGGATGAGAGGGGCGGCGACACTGCTGCCGAGGTCGATGGTGAACTGCTCATCGAGGCCGCAGGCGAGTTCGGTTTCGAGGTCGAAACGGCGCGTCTGCAGGCCGGTCTGCCCCAGGAGCTGGTTGGCAAAGCCGAGTGAGCCGGAGAGCCAGGGGAGGTCGAGCAGCAGCCGTTCACGCCCCACGACGGGGTACTCTTTCACCTGGATGCCGAGGCGTACCTGGAGGGGCGTATCGGTCTCTTGCATCTCCTCCGGAGTGATGCTGCAGTCGGTCAGCTCGGCACCGGCAAGGCGGGCTTTGACGAGGCGTTCGAAGAAGCGGCGGCGCTGCTCGCGTGGCAGGCGGGCAAAGTGGCCGCGATAGGCGACGTCGTTGATGCCGTCGAAGTCGATGGTGGTGGCGAGGGTCAGGCGTCCCACCTCGTCGAGTTGACCGTGGGTGACCACCTTGACGAGGTTTTCGTCGGCGGGCGAGACGGGCGAGACACGCAATATTTCGCCCTGCGGATGGGCCACGAGAAAACTGCGGTTGCCGAGATAGGCGGGGCAGAGATCACGCGTGGTTTCATTGGTGGGGTCCATCAACGTGTAGTCGTCGTCATCGGGCAGTTTGACGGCGACGATAGCGTGGTTGAAGAAGGTCATGGGGACGTCGGGATCGAGCTTGGCGCCGACGTGGATCAGGACGGGGTAGGCTTCGAGATCGGCCTGGCGCAGCATGGTGACGAGGAGGGCGGCTTTGTCGCGGCAGACGCCGTAGCGGTTGCTGAAGGTCATCGAGACGTCGTGGGGCTCATAGCCCGGAGCTTCGGTTTCGGTGGTGATGCCCATGTAGCGGATGTTCTGCGAGACCCAGGTGAAGATGCGGCGTGTCTTCTCCTGCGGCGATGTTGTGTTGGCAATCAGGGTGTCGACCTGCTGCTGTATTTCGGGGATGGTGGCTTCGAGGCGTGGCAGGCTCAGCTCCCAATACCAGCGCGAGAGGGCCGGCCAATCGGCAGCCGTGCTGACGATTAGGCGCTGCACCACGGTATGGAGTGGCGGCATATTGGGCTCGCCAAAGGCTTGCGGCACATCACGCACCTCCCAGGCGTAGTGGATGCGGCCATCGTCGAGGGTTGTCTGACTGCTGGTGACGGTGTCAGCCACAGGGTCACGCAGTTGCAGGTGGCGCAGCGGCAGGGCGGCAGGTGCAGTAACGTGGTAGGAGATACGCCGGATCGGCATGGTATATTCAAAGAGGGAGTAGTCGGCCCAGACGCCGGGAACCCGTGCCTTCCAGGTCTTGCGGGCGACATCGAGCACCACGGTATCGTCGATTTCGAGGTCGGCCAGGGAGAGTTGCAGGATTTTGTTGTTGGGGTCGTAGATATTGGCTGCCATCTGGCCGGTTTCGGTCATGACACGGCTGGCGCGCGGAATATCGACCTCTATGCGGCGGCCATCGGACTTGATGATGGTGGCGCGCGAGACGGTGACGGTGCCGTAAGAGAGGTTGAAATAGAACTGCTGTAGCTGTGCGGCGCGGCGTCCAGCCTCTGTGAGGAGTTTGATGGCATCGCTGGAGGTGGAGCTGGAGGTGCCGTCGGCGTGGTACTCTTCATGGCTGAAGGAGTCGACGATCACGCGATCGGCATCGGGATAGAGGTTGGTGGTGACGCTGCGGCTGGCGGCGATGATGGCGTCGAGATTGGAGCTGCAGGGCGGGTAGGCGGCTCTGGCAGAGCCGAGAGCCAGCAGCAGTGTGACAGAGAAGAGTGCTCGTCGTAATAAGAGTTTGGGCAACATGGTCTAGGGTGGTTACTCTGCTTCGGGTGGTTGAGTCGAGCCACGGGGAATGTGTTTGACGCGCTGCATCTCCCACAGCTTGGCATATTTACAGAAGGTGCTGAAGGCGACATTGCCGGCCACTATCAGCCCCGGGATGCCATCCAGGAAGCCCAGTTTGATGAAGTAGCCGCGAATGAAGCGGAAGAGGGGGTTGAACAGCAAGTTTATCAGTGAGGCGCGCTTCCCCTCCTCATTATGCGTCCGGGCGCTGATGGTCGAGAAGCGATTGATGGTGGCCAGTTGGTCTGCGAGGTCGTCGTAGGTATAGTGGAAGAGGGGGTTGCGCAGGCGTTGCACCTTGCCTGTAACGTAGATGCGGTCGTGTGGCTCCTGCCCGCCGCACTTGCCGAACTCCTTCTTAAAGAGGCGCAGTTTGGCATCGGGATACCAGTCGCCGTGGCGAATCCAGCGCCCCAGGTGCGAGACGAGGCGCGGGCAGGTAAAGCCATGCAGACCGTCGGGCAGCGGTCGCGAAAACTTCTGCTCGATTTCGCAGCGCAGTGCCGGAGAGACCTCCTCATCGGCATCAACAAAGAGAATCCAAGGACCCCGGGCAAGGTTGGCGATAAACTTCTTCTGTCCGATATAGCCGAGCCACTCCTGCTGCACGACATTGGGCGTGTAGCGACGGGCAATCTCGGGGGTGCGATCGCTGCTGAAGGAGTCGACTACGATTACCTCATCGGCCCAGGTGACGCTCTTGAGGCAGCGCTCGATATTATTCTCTTCATTGCCACAAATGATACAGGCTGAGATGCGCTCTTCCGGACCGCGTTGGCCTGGTGGGCTCTTTTTTTGCGTCATTGCTGCTATTCCTCAGGGTTAAAGGTGACGTCCGCCGGGGTTGCGTTGCCGTTGCGTCTTGATACGCGGCTCTTCGAGTCCGAGCGCATACCACTCGTCGCCGAGCCCCGAGTTGTTAAACTGCTTGGGACGATTGTTGGCCAGGTGTTCGATATTGCGCTTGATCGTCTCGTGCTCCATCTTTTTGGTGGCACGCAACAGCGTCTTGTGTGCCAGCTCTAGATCGCCGCGTTTGACGGCAATCCAAGCGTAGAGCGAGTAGAGCACGGCTCCCTGGCCATAGCGCAGGCGGGCAATCTGGCGTTCGAAGAACTTCTCCAGACCCTCTTCTTTGCGCTGATACATGCGGGCCAGGCGCATGGCAGCCGTCATTGGATCGAGATAGAGGCAGCGGGGCAGGAGGCGGTCGACCTCGACAAACTCCTTCATCTGGTAGTAGAGTTGCATCTTGAGGGTGTTGACCTGGCGCTTCAGAAGCGGACTCCAGAGGTAGAAAGGAGCAAAGGCTTCGGTCTGCTGCAGCGCCTGTTGCAGAAAGGTGCGCTGTCCCTTTTCGATCTCAAGCTGTGCCTGCTTGAGGCTGCCGGGCGGACGCACCTGCCACTGGTTCATTTTGGTCTGGAGCTGCTTCTGGCCCCCCAGGAGGGTTGCCTGGACCTCATTCATCAGGCGTTTGACCTTGCGGCTCAAGAGCCAAGCGACAGCGGCATGGATGATAATACCGAGCAGCAGACCTAGTATAATGCTCCAGGCGAGATGCCACCCGGCGGCCAGATAGAGCGCCAGAGTAGCTCCGAGGGCGATGATAGCGCTGATAATGGTAGTTAACATAGTATGGAGTTCGTGCTTCAGGTGCCGCAGTTACGGGTGAGCCCGGCCACGGCGGCACCGATCATGGGGGCGTCGTCGACGCCGATCAGTTCATAATGTTTGCCCGTCGGCTCAACCAGATCCCGCAGATGGGCTTCAAAGCGGGAACGGAAGGCAACCGAACGGGTGCGATAGAAGGTAGAGCCATCGACGTTGACGCAAATCGGTGCCAGGGGGTCGTTACCCTCCGGCATCTCGAGCAAGACGCCGGCCAGAGTGCTGGCAGCCAGGCGCGCAGCACGGCGGTAGATGGCGTTGCCCAGAGCCTGTATCGTGCGCCGATCTGCATCCTGCAGTGGCAGGCAGGCCAACTCGTTGTCAGCGAGAAAGGGGTTGTCGCAGAAGTCGTCGAGTGTCTTGTTGTCGAGTCGGGGCAGCTTGTGCAGGGCAGTTGCAGTGTCGGGTGTGAAGAGCCCCGCCTGTGCGGCTGCCTGCAGGGCGACGAGTCCGATGCCCCCCAGGTAGCCGCCAGAGGTCATCTTTTCGAGGCGGTAGGCGCCGGGATCGATGGTAGTGGCGTCGAATTGGTCGTCGAGCGGACCACGTGGCAGACGGTTGAAGCCACCCGATTCGAGGTTGACGATCATCTGGCCGGCTGGATCGAGGTGCGGCAACTTGGTGATGGCACGATTGGCAACGACGCAGGCGGTATTGGTGCCGGTGCCGAGGATGTAGCCGACGTAGGAGCTGTAACGGCGCGCCATGCCGGCGCTCTTGCCGGCCAGCAGGGCGGCGACGGTGTCGTTCAGTACGGTAATCTGCGGCTGAAAACCACGCTGCGCCAACCTTTGGGCCAACCCGGAGCCGACCATCAACCCCTCGACTTCAGGCGCCAGAATCTGTTTGCTCCACTTGAGCAGGCGGCCGTCACCGTCGGGTGTAATTTCAGCCGCGTAGGAGAAGCAGAAGCCGATCTGCGGGGCGGCGGCCGCCACCGGTTCGACCATGTCGGCCAAGGTGTTGAAGAAGTCGTCGGCGCTGATATAGGCCTCGGTTCCCGGCATGCGGTGGCGTGTCAGTTGCTCAATCCGGGGCTTGCCGGCGTCGTCAAAGGTGACTACTCCGATGCGCAGGTTGGTGCCACCGGCATCGATTACGACGATTGGCTGACCGGCCGGCACGGGGGTGTCGGTCGTGAGATAGGAGGGGATCATCGGCAGCGAGCCGGGGCGACCTGCCAACCCGGCCTGCATCTCGCCGCGGAAGGCTGCCACGATCTCTGTGGCTACCTGATTAGAGCCGTCGAGTCCGTGATCCCTGATAAACTGTGCAACTCTCGTTTCCATTGCCATAGCATACCAGAGTTGCGACAGCGCTATCAATATGCAATTAGCGCAGGATCAAGACCGTTTGCGGCGGAGCCAACGCCTTGATGACGATGTTATCGAGTGCCAAAGCCTGGGCATTACTGTAGTTGGAACCGCTGATTATTGAGTAGGACCAGAGGAGGTAGCACGACGCACCGGGGACTATCTTCAGTGTTGCCAACTCGCCGGCCACCGCTACCGTCACACCGGGTGCCTCCGCGTAGCCGCTATTGTCGGTATCGGCTGCAAACTCACGTCGGAAAGAGGTGCCGGCGTTGGTCCAGGTTGCACCATCGCTGGAGGTGAAGAGCTCGATATAGTAGCCGCCGGGATTACTGCCACAGCGATACTTCTCGATATTGTAGGCGAGCTGCAGGCCGGGAATAGCCGTCTGGCCACTGTTTACCAGACGCACCATCAAGGCACCCGACTTGGTACCACTGCCACTGCCGAGAAAGCCGACAGCCCGGTCGGTGGCCGACTCCTTCGCGCCGGCGCCGAAGTTGTAGACACCGTGTTTGGCATTGGTAGCCAATTTGTTACCGCCAACCTCGGTTGTCTGATCGAACCCTTCACCAAAGCTGGCCAAGGTCCTGACAGTGGCGATACTGAGCGTGCGCCAGCCGACCGGCAGCAACGCATCTTTTGTTGTGTCGAGCGAGTCGAACCCTTCGCGAACTGTTGCGCCGGGGTGGATGGCAATGGCAGAGTCGGGAGCCACCTCGATCACCACTGTGGCCGTGACAGTAGCGGCATCGTTATCGGTAGCTGTGAAGCTGACCAGATGGCGTCCCTCCAAGCGCGCCTCCCAACACCAGGTAGCCGTGGTGGTGTTACCCTGCTGACTGCTGGAGAGCAGGCTGGAGGCTCCCGGGAGCGTCTCCGAGGCGGCGGTCAGTGACACAATCGTGCCATCGGGATCGCTGGCCACCATCTCCAGAGTGAGTTCGCTGCCATAGGCGACGTTGGTCGCGGCCGGCAATCCCGTAAGTTGGGGCAGCATATTGGCCACAACTGAGCCACTGAGGCTGCGCCGTTGGGTGGCAGCCCCGCTGCTGGTGAAGCAGATCACCCCCTCGTAAGGGCCGATGGTGCTGCCTTTTAGACGCAGATAGATGTCGGTTGCCGGCAGGGCCTGGTCGACAACCGGCAGCGTCAGGCTGGCGCTGTAGTTGCCGCTGCTACTGGTGCCCACTTCAAAACCCTCCGGCGCCGTGACCACCACCTCTGAGTCTTCAAGCAGCACACCGGCAATGGTGAGGAGTTGCGGTGCGGATGGCAGTCCCAAACGTGTCTCAAACGGCTCAGGACGCTCCGGACCGAGCATAAGCGCGGCCCCAAAATGGTCGCTGATGGCGATGTCGTCGAAATTGAGACGCTTGTCACGCTGCCGTCCGCCGCTAACGACGATTCTGAGGCGTACATTGCCGGCAACATTGATATCGCTGAAGCTCTGCTGTTGCCAAGTGGCGCTAGAGGATTGCGGTGCCGACTGATAGGCGCTCCACGTCTCACCGCCATCGTGTGAGACCTCCAGCAACCACGAGACATCATCTCCTTTGTCGCTGCCGTAGATGCCGTGCCAGAGAGTGACGCTGCCGATGCCGTCGGCTTTGTCAAACTCCATCTCCAGTGTGCCAAAGCCACGCACGGACTTTATACCGTTGCGCTGGTCATTGGTCGAGGTGCCGATGAGGAAGTTGTCCATCAGCCAGGGGCCTGCGGTACAGACGACGCTGTTGCTGGTATAGGTGCCTTTACTCCCCTGCTCAAAATCCTCAAGGAAGGCAGGTATAGCCCGACTTAAGCAGGGCCATCCTGTCAACAGTAACCAAACAACGACACCCGACAATTTCATCTTCATGGTACGTCTCTCCCTCTAATTGGTTAAACCGAAACTTTGTATAAAGTATGGTGTATGTTGATACTAACAATAGTGCCCCTGAAGTGCAACCCTGTTTTTTCTTTTTTTTGTAATCAGTCAGTGACAGGGGAGAGGCAGTCGTGAGCGATAGGAGGAGAGGAGCACTTTTTACCACGAATCTGCGAATGAACATTGAGCGCTGAACGCTTAACTTTTAAGTGCCTGATGCACTGCGGCGCGCTGCGGCGAGCGCGCCCTGCCTGACACCCAGAGCCGGGCAAAATTGAGCGATTGGCGACCCTGCGCCAACAGGGACAATTTTGCATGGCTATCCGTGATCAGTGGTGAAAAAGCAAAAGCCCGGTGCAGCGAAAAGCGCCCTATACCCGCCATTGGGCCGCCTCAGCACGCGGCAGCGGCACCACCTCTCGCAGCTCTTCGATGCCATTGCGACGACAACTGACTATCACCGGCCTGCCGCCATGATCGCTGAAGCCGGCGCACAGCTCTGCTGCCAGCTCAACCTCAGCCGCCGCCGCGCCGGCAGCGAGCAGCAGATTGGGGCCGGGTACCGTTTGCGGCTCCAACAATGTTTCGTCATGTTCCACAGCGGCGGCGAGTCTGACGTTTTCACCATGATCTCGTCCGGCAATGCACTTGCTCCCCTGCGGCAGGCGGAAGTGGCGTCCCAGCCGCAGTAGTTGCAGGTTGCGTGCGCTCTCCAGCCCCTCGTGATCGATCAAATCCTGCAGCTTGGCGCTGAACATCCGCTCCGTCAGGAGGCAGCCGCCGCCTGCCGTGGGGTAGTCGCTGATGCCATATTTGGCAGCCAGCTCCAGTTGCGCCTTGCGGGAGCGTCCCGAGAGCGCCAGAAGGCGTGAGCGATCGATCAAGCCGTCGTTTTCAGGCTGCGTCGGCTCCAGCAGTCGGGCGCTCAGCGGTCGCACCAGAATCGGGCCGTAGCCGCTGGCGGCCGCCACCAGCGCCAGCGCCTTGCGCGTCTGCGACATCGGACGCTGGTTGAGAACTTCACCCGTGGCGATAAAGTCCCAGCCCAGCTCTGTTACCCGCTGCCCCGCGCGCCTGATCATGGCGGCATGGCAGTCGATACAGGGGTTCAACGCCTTGCCGAAGCCGTGGGGTGGATCCAGCAGCAGGCCGGAGATGTCGCGGGTGAAGTCGATGACTTGTAGCGGCAGCTCGATCTGCGCCGCCGAGAGTTGCGCCTGTTCAAGGTTGTAGAAGGGGCTGCCGAAGACTACGCCCTCCACCTGACACCCCTGCTCTCGCAGCAGTGCCACGGCCAGCAGGCTGTCGAGACCACCGGAAAAGAGCACCAGACCGCGCCCCTTGCGGGGCTGGCTGATCTTCTGAGCCGCTATCTCTGTCAACTCTCGCTCTCCTTTCACTTAGAAGTAGAGATCGCGCTCGCCGGCGGCAATCCGATCGTACTGCTCCTTGACGGAGGGGTAGAACTGCGGCATGTCGGCCTCGATCGCCGCCAACTCGCTCAGCAGCACCGGCTCACAGACCTTGAACGCCTCGGGCGAAGCAAAGTCGTCGAGCCACTCGCGGAAGGTGAGCACGGCATTGATCTTGCAGAACTTGCCCTCCTTGCCGGTCTTGAGCATATCCATGATGCAGCCGCCGGTGCGCCCGCAACGGTAACCGGCAGTACAGAAGGAGGTGATGGTGCCGCGACGTGCCAGATCGCAGATCAGCTCTTCGAGTGTCCGGTTGTCGCCCAGCAGGAACTGCTGCTTGTCGATCTCCTGGCCCACCTTGTCGGCGGCATAGGCGCCGACGCCGATCCGCGTCGAGGCGTCCATCTGGGTAATACCCAGTTCGAGACAGCGGTTGCGCAGGGCGGCGCTCTCGCGGGCTGTTACGATCAGTCCGGCATAAGGCACGGCGAGCCGCAGCACCGTCACGGCATGGATAAAGTTGTCGTCACTGAAAGGGGAGAGGGTGTTGCGCGAAATCTCCGAACCGCTGGCAGGATGGAGCCGCGGCACCGAGAAGGTGTGCGGCCCGACGCCGGCGTAGCGCTCCAGCTCACGGGCATGAGTCACGAGCCCCATTACCTCGAAACGCCAGTCGTGGAGACCGAAGAGGGCACCGAGTCCGACGTCGTCGATACCGGCATCGAAGGCACGGTGCATGGCGGTAATGCGCCAGCCGTAGTCGCCCTTGACCGTGCCGGCCGGATGGACTTTGGCGTAGGTATCGTGATGGTAGCTCTCCTGAAAGACCTGGAAGGTGCCGATACCGGCCTCTTGCACCAGCTTGAGGTCGTCGATGCAGAGTGGCGCGGCATTGACGTTGATGCGCCGTACTGCGGCCTTGCCGCGCCGTGTCGGCACCTCTACGCTGTAGATCGCCTGAATGCTCTCGGCTATGAAGTCGGCTCCCGTCTTGGGGCTCTCGCCATAGACGGCCATGACACGTTTGTGGCCATCGCGTCCGCACATCGCCCGTGCCTCGTCCTTGATCTCGTCGATGGTCAACTGGCGACGGCTCTGGCCCCGGTTGTCGGCGCTGAAACCGCAGTAGAGGCAGCGGTTGACGCAGAAGCTGCTGATATACATCGGGGCAAAGGTGACGATACGGTTGTCGTAGACCTTGAGTTTGATCTGCAGCGCCGTCGCCTCCATTTCGTGCCGCAACTCCGGATCGCTGACCTGCAGCAGCACGGCTGTCTCCGACGGCAGCAGTGTCTCGACCGAGAGCGATTTGGCCAGAATATCACGCACTTGCACCGGATCGGGATTGCGCGCGGCAGCCAGCTCATGCTCGATCAGGCCATCGTTGATAAATTCGACCCCGTCACGGTAGTAGCGTTCGATCTCGTCGCGCTTGATCACACGCTTGGCGAATGAGGCCGCATCCATGGGCGGTGGGGGACAGGTTGTAGTGTTACAGGCAGGCATCTCTTTTCCTCTGTACGGGCCGTACTGACCCGCCACCTCCGGGCGGTGCTCCCCCAAGGTGGGTTCACAGCCTTGCAGCAGATACCTGCAACAATACCATGTGCATCAACCTCGGTTTCAGGAACTCCCTTGCCTCAGAAGTGGAGCTATCTTACCGCTTTGACGGCCAATCGGTCAAGTGCAGGGTCTCTTTTTACGTAATCGGTTAGTGACAGGGGGGAGGCATAGAAGTGCGATGGAAGTAGGTGCAAGACAGCAAGGGACAAGACAGCAAGGGACAGAGAACAAGAATGGGGACAGAGAAAGAA
>CAZRGQ010000070.1:0-13252 GCA_964599645.1 uncultured Lentisphaerales bacterium
CATAGGTACCCGTCAGGAGCGGGTTTAAAGTCAGGCCTATGGGATGCTAGTGATTGTTGTTCACATGAACCAAATGTTCAAAATTTGCGGCATAACCGCAGTTGTAGTCTGTTTGTCGGCTCTCTCGCTGCAGGCCGCAGTGATCAGCGTAGCACCCTCCGGAGGCGACTACACCACCTTGGAGGCGGCGGTGGCGGCCGCTTCCGATGGCGATGAGATTATCATCGCTGCGGGCGACTATATCCGGACCGATGTGGAGCTGTTTGTCATCGACAAGGCGCTCAACATCCATTCGGCAGGCGGACGTGACACGGTCTCGATCGCTGGGATGGGAACGGGTGATCGACGCGGCTTCTCCCTCAACCATCCGCTGGCCCGGCTGGCAGGGATCACCTTCAGGAGCTTCAAGTCGAATGTCACAGGATATCCTACCGGGCTTGAGATCGTGGCGGGTATCGTCTCCGACTGTGTCATCAGCAACTGTACGCTTAATGGCGGTTCGGCGGTCAAGGTATTGGCGGGAGGAGTGCTTGAAGACTCTCTGGTATGCGATAACACGTCGTCAAATGGTGGTGTCGATCGCAAGGGGGCGGGCGTGTATGTCGACGGCGGTCAGGTATTGAACTGCGAAATTCGCAACAACAGTAGCGCTGTCGGTGCCGGAATGGCCATCTACGGCGCGACAGCTCGGGTTGCTAACTGCCATATCCACAGCAACTCCCAGAACGGACAGATTCTGACCAGTAATGGCAAAACGATAAACGGCTATGGCGGTGGAGTTTTCATCACGGCAGGCGTCATCGAGGATTCGACGATTGCCAACAACAACAGCTTCCGTGGCGCCGGCATTTACGCCGAAGGCGGTATCGTCCGTGGCTGTCTGGTGACGAACAATACAACGATTGTCGAGAATGGCGCCGGCATCTATGCCAAGGGGAGTACGCAGATCGAATCGTCTACCATCTACCGCAACAAATCGATGTCGCCTAACGGAAGAGAACTCTACATGGAGAGCGGCACAGCCACCAATATCCTCGTCCATCCCGGGGTCGATATGATCGCCTGCGCTGAGAGCGCCGTGTTCGCTGCCGCTGCAAAGGTTGGCAGCTCGGCGCTGCCGGTGGCCGTCGCAGGCACAGGCAATCTCGTTCTCGCTACCGAGCACCTCGACTGGGCGACACTCAAGCCCTACACGGCCTCGCCGGTCGCTGGAATGGGGGCGCAGGCGGCCTACGATGCGGCGGCGGCGCTACCTGTCGTCGGTGCCTCGGCAGTGATCGGTCTGGCACCGCTCGAAGTCGCCTTCAGCGGCACGATGAACGATGGCACGACGGCCAGCTATCTCTGGGATTTCGGAGATGGTTCGACCGTTGTTGAGGGTGCAGCCGTGACCAACACGTTCGTCAATCCCGGAATCTATCAAATCAGCCTGACGGCGACACCGGAGGAGGGTGCGCCACTGGCGGCCGGCCTTACGCTCCGCGTCCTTGCCGCTACGGCTTATGCCGCGCCCGGTGGTGGCAATATCTTCCCCTACGATACCGTGGCCAAGGCGGCGACCAATGTGCAGGATGCACTTGAGGCGGTTTATGCCACCGATTTATTACAGGGGACGGTCAATGTTGCGCCGGGAACCTACACCTACTTGAAGGATGCGTCGATCACGGCATACGCGCCGATGGTAGTAATGGATCGTAATGTGCGCCTCGTGGGGCAGACAGTGGACGGGGTGGGAGCCACGCTGGATGCCGATAGCAAACGCCAGGTGCTCTATATGACGCATCCGGCGGCCATCCTTGAAAATGTCACACTGAAGAAAGGACGTTCGAATACCTCCATCATGTTCAACGCCGCCAATCTGATCCTGTTTGATGGTGTGGTTACAAACTGCCTGATTACCGATGGCAATGCAAACTATGCCGGTAATGCGGCGGTGCTGGGTGGCCGACTCACCGGCTCGCGGCTGACCGCCGGGACTTTGATGATATCAGGTCCCGACCGCCCGGCCGGCGGTGTCAACGTCTCCGGTACTGGATTGGTCGAGTATTGCGAGATCGACAACAACAGTGGAGGCTATGGTGCCGGTGTCTATATCGGTGACGGCGCGTCAGGAGCGGTGGTGCGCCATTGTACGATCCGCGACAATTACGGCGCGTCGAACGGCGGTGGCGGGGTGGTGGCAAAGGCGGGACTGCTCGATTCATGTGTGATCGTTTCGAATACCGCACCGGCTCATGGCGGTGGTGCAGCCATCTTCGGTGGGACGCTCCGCAACAGCATTATCGCTTGGAATCGCTCGACGTCCACGACTCTGGGCACCTCAAGCCAGAAAGGCGGCGGCGCCGGAGTCGTCGTTACTGCGGGTAACGTGCAGAACTGTACCATCTATGGCAATCTCTCCTCCTCGTCGCCTGCGGCACATGGACTCTACCAGACCGGCGGCACGGTGCAGAATACCATTATCAGCGGAAACGGAGGCATGGACGAAATTCAGAAGACCGGGGGGACGCTGCAGTACTGCAGCGTCGCCGTAAGCGGCTTCGATGCCTCGAATATCGTCGGTGATCCGGCACTGGCCGATCCCGCTGCCGGCGATTTTTCACTCCTGCTCGGTTCCGGCTGTATCGATAGCGGGACAACGCTTGCCGCCGTGACCCACGATATCGTCGGCACAGCCCGCCCGGTCGGCGACGGCTACGATATCGGTGCTTACGAAGCCGATTTTGGCGACCAGTTTGTCTGCGCCTTTGCCGTCGATCATAATAGTGGTCACGACGAACTGCATGTGAAGTTTACGCCGTTCGTCACTGGTGGCACTGCGCCCTACACCTATGTGTGGGAGGTGAGTGATGGTTCGATACTTAGGGGGGCAGCGCCTGAAAAAGACTTTACCTGCGGTCTCTTCGATGTGACGCTGACGGTGACCGACAGCGAGAGCCGGCAGGCGAGTTTGACACGGCGGGGAGTTGTCAAGGTCAGCACCAGTGTGCTGTATGCCGATGCCGCCTCGACCAACCCTGTCTGGCCGTACGCCTCCTGGGAGACGGCGGCAGTGGTGCTGCAGGACGCCATTGATGCCGCTTATTATGATGATGAAACTATTGCCACGGTTTACGTTGCAGTCGGGGAGTATAAAGCCCGCAGTGCTGGCGATTTGTTTGTGGCCAACGTCGCCGGTGCAATCCGGCTGGTCGGCACCAATACGACACCTGTGGGGACTGTCATAAACGGGGAGAAAAAGATACGTCCGCTCAATCTCAACCACCCGCGGGCGTTTGTGGCCAATATCCACTGTGACAATGGTTATCTGACAGCATACACGGCAGGCTATAGCGGCGGCATCTGGCTCTACGATGGGATGGTGTCCAACTGTCTGGTTACCAGATGCAACGGTATTTCGGCTGGTGGACTGACTCAGTATGGCGGCCTCTTTACCGACTCCGTCATCTCCAATTGTATCAACACTACTCATACGGGCGGGGATCGCTATGGCGGTGGCGCCACGATCTTCGGCGGAACACTCCAGCGTACCACGATTACCAAGTGTCTGAACGGGCGTGCCGGGGGCATTTACGTCAACGGTGCCTCGTCGGTCGTCCGCGATTGCCGTATCGTCAAAAATTTCTCGGTGCTGGGCGGTAACGTCAGACTCAACCAGGGATTGG
Organism: uncultured Lentisphaerales bacterium; assembly: GCA_964599645.1. Lineage (GTDB taxonomy): Bacteria > Verrucomicrobiota > Kiritimatiellia > RFP12 > JAAYLN01 > JAAYLN01. Next base: position 3,666 of record CAZRGQ010000070.1, read on the forward strand.
TCGAGAACTGCCTGATTGAGGGTAACGGACAAGGGTGGAATACTGATACGACGACGACACTGGAGTACGGTGGCGCTGGTGCCTATGTGACCGGCAGTGGCTCGGTGTTGCGCAACTCTCTGATCGTCGGCAATGGCATCACCAATAAACTTGCTACAGGCTGCGGCGGGTTGGTCGTGACCGCCTCCGCCAAAACCTACAATAACACGATCCTCGGCAATCGGCATCAGGGGAGCGGGAACGCGCCTCTTGATCTGCTCAACGACGGTGGCACGGTCGCCAACACTTTGGCAGCCACACTGAATACCGTCTCCGGTACCAGTGAATATAACCATATCGGTGTGGCTGATGCCGGTTTGCGTGATATCGCCAACGGCGACTATCGTCTACGCAGCTCATCACCATGTCTGAATGCCGGTGCAAACAGCTACTGGGATGGGGTGATCGAGCCACGCGACTACCTTGGAAATGCGCGGTTTACAAACGGAAGGGTCGATATCGGCGCCTTTGAGTTTGAGGGTTACCTCGGTAGCGTCATCTTGCTGCGCTGATATACGCTAGCTTTTGGTTGCAAAAAGCGATTGCTTTTGAAGGCTTCCACAAGGCCTTCTCATGCGCAGACATATTGCTGCAACCACGGAGTGATAGCAGCGAAGAGGGTAAAAACGTGCTGCGGCGTCGACAGCGCGACATGGCCGGAGTACCGGCTTCAGCCGGAAGCCAAAGAGGGCCTTCAGGCCCGACGGCCGATGGCTGTAATCGGGGCTGAAGCCCTTGGTTTGCTGCCGCCTGAAGGTGGGACTCCGACTGCGGCGAAACACCACAGCTTACGGCTTACAATTTACACGGAAGGGTCGCTGCAGTTGTTTAAGAGGTGGAGTTTAAGTGCTTGTTTTCGCCTTAAACGACCTCCTTAAACCTCTCCTCTTAAACTGTGGTCTTAAACGCAGTCGGGGCAGCGCGTGCGCCGCAGCACGTCAGCCTAAATGCCTTTTGCTGCAAAGGGCATTTGCTTTTGAACGCTGATGCCACAGATAGCCGGGCACAATTGCCCTGCTGACGCAGGGTCGCTAATCGCTCATTTTGCCCGGCTTCGGGTGCAATGTGCTGCCGGCGTCGACAGCGCGACGCCCTCCAGGGCGCTCTGCACCCCACCATTCACAGCTTACGATTTACAACTCTCCGCACCTGCACTACCTGGCGCCGCCCTGCAGAAGAACGGTGAGGCGGGTGGTATGGCTGGCGGGATCGGAGCTGGCAAATACGACGGCGGCGCGGGCCTCTTTGGCGAGGAGCAACTGAGTGTCGCTCTCCAGCATGGTCTGCCAGCCGTGGGCGGTGAGGGTGGCGGCCACTTCGTGCAAGGCGCTTGCAGGTGGCTGCGGTGTCTCATGCCAGGTGAGGAGTGTGTTGCTGCGGTCGATGGCAATCCAGCCATTGAGTTGTGCGGCCGGGGCGGGATTGAAGCCGGGTGGCTCGGGCAGTGGCTGTCTCGCGGCTGTCGGGATAGTCTGCTCCGGCTCGATCAGCCAGGCGGTGGCATTGTCGGGCCTGTTGCCGGGCAGCAACAGGAGGTGGCGTGGACGTCGCTGCTGTTGCCAGGTGAGCCAGATGGCACCGCCGCTGCGTCGCGGTGGAAGCTGGTGGATGCGGCGTACTTCAGCGCCGACAGCCGCCGCTGAAGAGTCGAAGGCCAACACGTCGATGGTGGCGTTAATGCCGTTAAAGCTGGCTTTTGAGCGATAGAGGGGCTGACCACCCAGCACCTCCAGTTGCTGCCGTGCCGAGCTGCCGATGCGCATGCTGAAGGCCGCCGGCAGGGGCAGGGCATGCAGCGCCAACAGCAGTAGCGCCACGCCATATCGGAGAGGCAGGCTCATTGGTTTTTAAGTCCGGTACTTAAACCGGCGCTGAGCGGCCGGGCCACTCAGGTGACGGGAATCTTGAGCTCATCGAGGATGGCACGCATGCGGCGGCCATACTCGACGTAGTTGGCGAAACGGATTTCGTCGGACGATTTTACGCTTGCGTCGTGGGCGATCACGGCCAGATGCGGTTCGATCGAGATGCCGCCATTGTAGCCGCGGGCATGGAGATCGGCGCAGATGCGGCGCACATCACCCTCGCCCTCACCGCAGAAAGTCCAACGCGTCGTGTCATCCACGCGGATACCGTCCTTGATGTGGACGTAGACAACGTGGTCACGCACCTGACGGTAGAACTCCCAGGAGGATTGGATGGGGTAGGGGGCCGGTTTGGTGCGGTCGAAGGTCTGGACTGGATTGCCGGTATCGTAGACCAGCTTGAGCCCCGGCACTTCGGACAGCATCCGGAGGGTCATAGCAGCGCCGATTCCGCCGTAGTTCATGCAGTTTTCATGAACCGGCTGGATGCCGGCGTCGAGGCACATGGCGGTGATAATACGCAGGCGGCGGAAGCGTTCGGCCGCCATCTGGTCGTGGAGCGGTCGGTCGTGAAAGGGGGGGTAGCTCATGATGCGGAGCAGCCTGGTGCCGAGCCGCTGCATACGGGGAATGGCCCGCCTGGTCTCTTCAAGGTCGACATCAAAAGGCTTGCGCACATCCTTGGACCAGTTGGCGATGGTCGAGCCGAAACAGTTGATGGAGATGTTGGCGTTGCCAAGCTCCTCTACCGCCTTTTCAAAGGCTGCATCGCTGAGGTTATGGATGTTGACACCGTCGATGTTGCGGCTTTCGATATAGCGCCAACCCAGCTCTTGGGTGGCACGTATCTGTTCACTCAGGCTGCTGGCCGCTTCGTCGGCAAATCCGGTCAGGTACATATCTGTTGCTCCTCAGGCCGGGTTGGTATTGAATGATGAGCCGAGATCAGCCGGGGTGGCGCCGGAGCTCGCGGCCTTGACAAAGGCGGAGTTTTTAATCAACTGCTGCAGGTGGGCGGCAAAGGCGGCGCTGTCGAGAGGCAGCTCGATGGTCGACTCCGTCATGGAGGAGTAGAGCATGGCGTTGGCCAGCTCGACGGAGTGGATGCCCTCGACACCCGGTGCAATCAGAGGGGCCTTGTCGAGGATGGCATCGATGAAGTTGATGAAAATTTCGGTATGTTGCCCGCCGCCACCGGGGGCGGGTGGAATCTCGACGGTCCAGACTTCAGGGCGGCCGAACATGGCTGGCGACTCGTTTTTGAACTTCTCGACCGAGACTTCGGTGCGGTAGAAGACGACTCTACCATCTTCGATCAGAATACGGCCACGGTCGCCGCAGATTTCGAGACGGTTGACGCCGGGGGCTTCACCGGTGGCAGTGATGAAGACGCCAGTAGCGCCATTGGCATACTCCAGATAGGCCGTGACTTCGTCCTCAACTTCGATGTTGTGGCGTTTGCCGATACCGCAGAAGGCGCGTACCCGCACCGGCATACCGCAGAGCCACTGCAGCAGGTCGATATTGTGTGGCGACTGGTTGAGCAACACCCCGCCGCCTTCGCCTTCCCAAGTGGCGCGCCAGCCGCCGCTATCGTAGTAGGCCTGGGTGCGGAACCAACTGGTCACCACCCAGTTGACGCGTACCAGCTCGCCCAGCTCACCGTTGCCGATCAACTCGCGCACCTTGCGGTAGCGGGGGTCGGTACGCTGGTTGAACATGGCGGCAAAGACAAGCTCTTTGTCGGTGTGGGCGGCAATCAGCCGCTCGGCATCGGCCTTGTGAACCGAGATGGGCTTTTCGACCAGCAGATGCTTGCCGGCCTGCAGCGCCTCGATACCAACGGTGGTGTGGGCGTAGTGTGGTGTGGCGATCAGCACGCCATCGACGCAGTCGGAGGCGAACAGCTCGGCGCTGGAGGTGAAGCGTTTGACATCGGCCGGAAACTGCTCCATCTGTGCCGGGTTGATATCACAGACAGCCGTCAGGCGGGCACGCGGGATTTCGCCCCTGAGTACCTTGTGCGCATGAGCGCTGCCCATGCCGCCGGTTCCAATAACGCCGATTCTTGCCTCTTTCACAATTTGCTCCGCTGGTGAAGGTTCCTAAAAAAAACGCCTGCAAAGCAGTAGGCTCTGCAGGCGTGATGATTTGCGATTACTTGGAGTGGTTGTCGATCACCTCTTTGGCCCGGTCGCGTCCGCCGAGTCCGAAGGCGAGTCCAATAGCCAGGGCTGCACCGCCCAGTACGGCCGAGACGGCGACCACGACGATCTCCTGGCCGACACCGAGCTGCTCCAGCGCCATGCCGACACCGAGGAGGGTGATCGCCACGCGGGCGATGGTCGCTAGCAGTTTGGCGTGTGCCTGCTCCTTGAGCGCCTCACCTATGAGTTTGGCCGCATACTTGGCCAGACTCAGGGTGGCAATCAGGATGACCAGGCCGACGGCCAGATCGGGCAGGTAGATGATCAGGCGACGCACGAGATCGGCCAACTGGTCGAACTTGAGTGCTGCCGCAGCCTGCTGGGCCGTGATCAGGATAATCACCACCGAGACGATGGAGCCGAGGATCCCGGAGAGCGGCATCTGATCCTGCTTGGGAGCGAGGAAGTTGAGGCCGATCTTCTCCGGCAGCGCATCGAAGCCGATGCCGGCCAGCAGTGAGGTCACCAGCGAGCGCACCACCTTGGCCACGAGGCAGCCGACGAGGACGACGATCGTAGCGACGAGGATAGCCGGCACGGCCGCCAGAATGCCCTGCAACGTCGCCTTGATCGGATCGGCGATCACCTTGAGCCCGAGGCTGTCGACGGCAGCGACAATGATCGGAATCAGGATGAAGAAGTAGACGATCTGGGCCACGATCGAGGAGATCGTGTGTTGACCCAGCGCCTTGGTGATACCGAGCGACTTGGCGCGCTCATCGAGTCCGCTGGCGCCCAGCAGATTAGAGACGAACTCACGCACAATGGTGGCGACGATACGACCCACCAGAATGATAATGCCGGCTGCGACGAGGTTGGGCAGGAAGGCGAGCGCCTTGGACAACATATCCTGCAGCGGCGCCACGATGGCGTCCTGGCCCAGGGCCTCCAGGAAGGGGGGCAGACCGAAGAGCAGGATGACGTAGAAGGCAAGACGACCGAGCATGACGCTGGGAGCCGGCTTGTCGGAAGCGGCATCTTCGGCGGCCGCACGGCGGCAGGCACGCTCATCAAGCTTGGTCTTCTGCAGAATACGCGTCAGGGAGACGCGCACCAGGGTGGCGATAACCCAATAGACGAGCAGAATGGCCGTGGCCTTCAGCAGTTGGGGAATAATGCCGAAGATGCTGTCGAGCACCCGCTGCAACGGTGCCGCTACCAACTCGAGGTTGATGGCGTTAAAGAAGGCAACAAAACCGAAGAGGATGAAGACCCACTTGATGGTATTGCCGAGCAGTGTCGCGAGTGAACGGGTGGTGCCGTCGCCGCGTTTAAGCAGCCCTTCGAGACCCCAGTCGCGCATGGCGCGCTCATCCACCTGCGTCATGTCGAGCAGACGCCGTACGCCACCGCCGATGAGGGCGCCGACGATCCAGAAACCGATCAGCATCAGCAGACCCTTGAGCAGCATCGGCACCGATGAGGCGGTCCGCTGTACTGCCGGCAGCACGGCATCTTGCCACAGTTTACGTCCCTGCGAGAGGGTCGATTCACCACCGGCCTTGAGTGTGCCGCCCACTTCGGTGGCGGCTTCGCCGACGGCACCGATCGTCTGTTGGGCACCGGCGATGGTGGCTGAGACCAGCGACTGTCCTTCACTGTCGGAGGCAGTCTGTTGGGCATGACCATGCCATGCAGTAAGAGCAAAGAGGCCTGCCACGATCAGCAGCAGCGACCTTTTGCGTAGTTTAGTAGTGTCCATTCTTGTTCCTTTCCCGTATGACTCGCTGTAAGCCAAACACGCCCCTGCCACGCCTGTCGCAGGGCACACCGTCCGTCATCACAGCAGTTGATTGCGGCGCAATGGCTGCGTATCGGTACAGGATAACTGTTTTAGTGATCGTTTTGCAAGCAGCAAAATACTCTCCAAATCGTGAGCTTGCATCATATCAGTACAATCCGCTAAAATCGGTGCATGAAGAGACCCCTTGTAATCGTGCCGACCTATGACGAGCGTGAGAACGTGGCAGCCATTGCCGAGGCAGTACTGGCCCAGTTGCCGGATGGAGAGGTGCTGTTTGTCGACGACAACTCACCCGACGGCACCGGCAAGCTGCTCGACGAGATGGCGGCTGCCAACCAGCGCATCCACGTGATGCACCGTGCTGGCAAGCAGGGGCTGGGGCGCGCCTACATCGCCGGTTTCAAGTGGGCTCTGGAGCGCGACTACGCCTATATCTTCGAGATGGATGCCGACTTCTCGCACGATCCCAGGGAGCTACCCAACTTTATCGCAGCAGCTCAGGAGGCCGATTTGATTCTCGGTTCGCGCTATGTCGGCGGCGTCGTCAGGGTGATGAATTGGCCGATGAGCCGCCTGCTGATCAGCAATGGTGCCGGGCGCTTTGTCCGCTTCATTACCGGACTGCCGATTCAGGATCCGACCGGCGGCTTTAAATGTTTCCGGCGGGAAGTGCTGGAAGCGATTGATCTCGACCGCATCACCTCCAACGGCTACTCATTTCAGATTGAGATGACCTATAACGCCTGGATGAAGGGCTTCCGCATTCGCGAGATACCGATCGTCTTTGAGGATCGTCGTGCCGGCTACTCCAAAATGAGCTCCAATATCGCCAGGGAGGCCTTCTTTATGGTGCTCAAACTGACGGCTCGTGCAGGCTTTCGCCGTTCACCGCGTCATAAGCGCGAACCGCAGGATTAAGCATGGGGCAGGGAACCAGGTGGCACGATTGGTTGCGGCTGCTACGGCCTCTGCAGTGGTCCAAAAACGGTATTATCCTGGCCGCCTTCTTCTTTGCCCGCTGGGATCCGGCGCAGGCGGAGCATGTGGCCGGCTGGCAGCCGGTGGTCAAGGTGCTATTGGCGCTGCTCAACTTCTCGCTCCTGGCCAGCAGCGTCTATATCCTGAACGATGTCGCCGACCGCAAGGCCGATGTGCGCCATCCTGAAAAATGTCTGCGTCCGGTAGCGTCAGGACGCATCAAGCCACAGCAGGCGTTGCTCGTCGGGCTGTTGCTGGCGCTTGCCAGCCTGGCGGCAGCCTGGCGGCTGGCGCCCGCCTTCGGCCTGCTGGCGCTGGGCTACTTTCTATTGCAGGTTCTCTACACCACCCTGCTCAAACAGGTGGCGATTCTCGATGTCTTCATGATCGCCTTCGGCTTTGTGCTGCGGGCGATTGGTGGCGCGGCGGTGATCGGGGCACGCATCTCTCCCTGGCTGCTGCTCTGTACTTTTCTGCTGGCGCTCTTTCTGGCCCTCTGCAAACGACGCCATGAGAAGCACCTGCTGGCCGGGGCGGAGACGGAGCATCGCCGCGCCCTGGGCGGCTATAATCTGCGCCTCCTCGATCAGATGATCGCGGTGGTGGCTTCGGCCACACTCCTCTCCTATGCGCTCTATACGCTCAACCCGGAGACGATCGAGCGCTTCGGCACGCCGGCACTCGGCTTTACCATCCCCTTTGTCCTCTTCGGCCTCTTCCGCTATCTCGATCTCGTCTATGCCCGCGGTCACGGCGGACGCCCTGAGCGCACCCTGCTGACCGACCGCATTTTAATAGTCACGATTCTGCTCTATGGCCTGACAGCCTTGATTGTGCTCTGGCTGGCCCGTGCCGGCTACTGCCAATTTTAAACTTAACTTTTGAAGAGATAATTGCTCATGATACGTACTTTGAAGATGCAACCGGTAGCCCAACACCACGAGATGCGTGGCGGACAAGGCACCACGACAGTACAGCAGCTCTTTTTGCCGCAGGAGTTCGGTGCTCAAATCCGTCTCTGCGCCCGCCTCACACTCCCTCCCGGAGCCTCGATCGGCGAACATCAACACATCCGTGAAGATGAGGTCTACGTGATCATCAGCGGCGAGGCGCTGTTGAGCGACAACGGCGTCGAGACGCGCATCGGACCGGGGGCGGCTGTGCTGACGGGGGATGGTGGCTCACACAGCATCGCCAACGCCGGCGACGAACCGCTCGAACTGCTTGCCTTTATCATCTCACACGCTGCTCCCTGAAGCGCCAACCGGATAACCAATGTCTATGATCACCTTTCCTGCCCTGTTGCCGCTGTTGCGCGGCATGTTGGCGCGTAACGACCACCTGCCACTCCTCAAACTTGAGATCGAGGGCGAGCTTGATTCGCTGCTCTGCGGCAGTGGGCCGGTGCCAGGCTTTGCTGCGGTGGAGGTCGACTTCGAGCGGGCCGTTGCCGCTGTGGCGGAGTTGCGTGCGGCGCTGGCACGGCTGCCGGCAGAGGCTACATTCCTGGAATTGCCGGCCTGCAGACGTATCACGTTTGCCTGGCCCCGCCACGAGGGACGGCTGGCCGACCGGGTGGCCGTCGTGACTGGTGCCGCTCAGGGGGTAGGGCTGGAGATCGCTACGGCGCTGCTTGCCGCCGGAGCTTATGTGGCGCTCTGCGACGTCAACGCGCCGGCCCTGGAGGCGGCGGTTGCACAGCTCGACAGTGAGCAGAATGAGGGGCGAGTCCTGGGGGTGGTGGCCGATGTCACCAGGCTGGAGTCGTTGCAGCAGGCGGCTGCCAGAGTGGCGGCCCACTGGGGCGGGATCGATCTGGTGGTCGCCAACGCCGGTATCGTACGTGCCGGCAGTATCATGAAGCAGACCTCCGCCGACTTTGAGCTGGTTACCAGGGTGAACTACAGCGGCTACTTCAACACAGTGCGCGCCTTTGCCCCGCTGATGGCGCTGCAGCGTCAGACCGCACCGGCAGTTACCGGGGATATTATCCAGATCAACAGCAAGTCGGGACTAACCGGCTCCAATCGTAACGCCGCCTATGCCGGCAGCAAGTTCGGCGGCATCGGCCTGACCCAGAGTTTTGCGCTGGAGTTGGTGGAGTACGGTATCAAGGTCAACGCCATCTGCCCCGGCAACTTTCTCGATGGACCCCTCTGGTCCGATCCCGAGCGTGGTCTGTTTGTACAGTATCTCAAGTCGGGCAAGGTGCCGGGTGCACGTACGGTGGCCGATGTGCGGCGCGCCTATGAGAGCAAGGTGCCCATGGGACGCGGTTGCACCACTGCCGACCTGATGCGCGCCCTCTTCTACCTCGTCGCACAGCAGTACGAGACGGGGCAGGCGCTGCCGGTTTCAGGTGGCCAGGTGATGCTGGCATAAGCCTGAAAATGTTCTGTTTGCAACTTGCATCTATCATGTGTAAGATGTAGGCATGAAGCAGGAAGTGAAGGAAGCGAAGCGTCGGTATGTTGCTGTCATTGGCAGAATTTACTATCTGCTGCTCTTGATAGTTTGTTTTATTTCGCCCTCCAGCGCCACGGCGGCTACGCTGCATGTGCCACGCACACCAGCGCCGCTCTTTGCCGATGGTGAGGCCACAACCAACACCGCTATCAGCTCTGCAGTTGCACCCTGGCCGCACCATTTCAGGTTGGCACTGACCTGCTACGCCGCAGCCTCGAATAGCCTGACGGTCACTTTCGGCACTGATTCACTGCCGCAAGACAACACTCTGGCCGCAGAGGAGAGCGA
>CAZRGQ010000071.1:0-13022 GCA_964599645.1 uncultured Lentisphaerales bacterium
CCTACCTTTGCCGCCGCGGACGGCTACGGAGAGCCGTCCCTACCTTTGCCGCCGCGGACGGCTGCGGGAGAGCCGTCCCTACCTTTGCGCTGCGGACGGCTACGGAGAGCCGTCCCTACCTTTGCCGCTGCGCACCTCCACCCGCGCACTATACATGCGCTCTTTTATACCGCCATGCTCAACAAAGTCGCTCTCCAGCCGCTCAAGCTGGCGTCCGAGCATACCGACCGTACGATCGATCAACACAATCAGAGCATTGGCAACCACAATGCCATCATCAGACTCCAGCCATTTGGCAATTAAACGAGTTCAGCTTGCGATAACCGCCACTTGGTCTGAGTATTCTGCTCATGATGCACTCCATGCTTGAATGAATGTTACATGCCAAGAGTACCACACCAGCTTGAGGCAAAAAAGGGGTAAATGACTGAAAAAATGACTTCGGACGCGGGACTCCGGACGCGGAATAAAGGTGCAGGACGCTGGCCTCAAACACCACTAATTGTCAAAGTAGTGCAGCGACCCAAATTGACCCAAATTGATTGACTTTACCGAAATATGGTTTTACAATGATACGCAATTTTAAGAAAAATGGGTTTATTTTATGACAACTAGCCTTTTTCAACGTAGCACATTGGATGATCTGGTGGCTTGGCACAACTCTTCTACACGCAAGCAGTCTGATACCTGAGTATCTCAAGGTGATGGTCACAGACTAAAGCGGGCTCAACCCGCAACCAAATGAAAGTACCGCAAATGACGTTATAAGTGGGAAACTACGTGTGCCTCACCCCTTGCAGCATACATAGTCTGCTATTGTGGACGACACACGATGAACCGGAAGAAGGTGTCAATTCGTTCCGGCCTACGCACCACCGTCCTACAATGTATTCGTGCGGCAGTGGGAGCGTGCATCGCCCAGAATTCTTTTACGCAAATAGCAGCTTACATAAAAAAGAGGCAGGTGATATGGGACGGGTCTGGCGTCATCATACCTACGCATTGCGATCTTTCGCGGAATCCTTCAAAAAGGGCTCGTCGCTTCGTCGCTCCGCAATGGGAGCTGCCTCTGTAACCACAATACCAAAGTTGACTTCCGAAACGCAAACATGACAACAAAAATGGCCTCCAGTCAAACGACCAGAGGCCTACGAGACAGGGTGGCGGGGCCGCCCGGGTAAGCGGCGTGATCAGGGGATAGGGCGCCCCCGGCCCCACCTTGAGCGTGGCGACGTTCCACCACGAGATAATAAAGCCCTCCGGCTCGAGCAATTTCCGCAGCCGTTCAATCAGAGTGGCAATCGCATGGTAGAGGTCGTCGTCGGGGTAGCCAGTGATGCGGATCGACTTGGCCGGTGCGGTCAGCAGAAAGTGTCGGATCCCGGTAGACTCCTTGATCTGGCGCATGGCGGCCAGCATCTCCGCCTCGTGGTCGACATAGAAGGGAAAGGGCAAGATCGTATCGAGTTCTGCAGTTCGATCCTGCCCCGGCTCAACTGTGAGATTTGTCATGCTGTTGCTACTCATCGCGGCACCTCAAAATAAATCGCTATTCCAGTTAAAATCAGGGATCAGCAATGGTTAAGCCTATCAGTCGTGCGGTTGGGTGTCAATGACGCGGCAGAACCATGTCGCGGAAGACCCACAAATTGATAATTTATTAAAAGGCACTCAAGTTGCTATAACGACTTTTTTACAACTCGTATTCTTGGTTGTTCCACCTCTGGAGCACTTCGGGAGATATCATGGAAGTTCACACCAGTACCAACCGTTACATCCGGTTCATCGGCGCCATGCTGCTGCTTGCCGGCCTGCAACCTGCGGCCGAGGCACAGCTTGAGCACCTCGACAGTCGTTCGCTGGCACGCTACACCGCGCTGCTTGAGCAGCATGCAGCCGCCAGTAGCGGGGCGCTGCAAACACACCTCAAGGCAGTTCCCCGCAACCTGCCGCTGGCGGTGGCCAATGCCGCCCGTGTGGCCGACGACCTGATCGCCGCGGCACAAGGCGACGCTGCGCTGGCCGTCTACGCCGTCCCCGCCATGAGCGACCGCATGCGGCTGCACGACTCCTATCCGGCCGATGGCCGGGTGGATACCCCAGTACGCATCATCGCCGCCCGCGGCGAGTATGAGCCGGCCTCCTTTGTCGTCTACCCTTTGGCCGACTACGGCAAGGCGACCTTTACCCTTGCGCCGCTGCAGAGCGCTGCCGGCCACACCTTCCCCCTCGCCCAGCTCGATCTGCGCGTGGTCAAGGTCTGGTATCAGAATGGCAACGGCTGGATCAGCTACTTCATGGATACCGGTCTCGAACTGACCCCCGAGCTGCTGCTCTACGATGAGGAGCTGATCAGCGTCGATACCGTCGCGAAGGCCAACTATGCACGGGTGCGCAACGCCGATGGCTCCTTCCGGCAGCAGTGGATCACACCACCCAAAAACCTCGACTCGATCTACGATGAACAACGCCGCGGCGCCTTCTACACCTTCCGTCCCATGAAGGATGATTTTGAAGATGCCACCACCCTGCAACCGGTCAGACTCGAGGCCGGCAGCTTCAAGCAGTTCTGGCTTACAGCCCACGTTACCAGCGAGACGCCTCCCGGCCTCTATCAGGGGGCAATCGAGGTTACGGCAGCCGACGGCACCAAACTGGCAGCCATTCCGCTGGCGCTGCGCGTCCTCCCCTTTGAGCTGCCCGAGCCCAAAACCTATTTCGATATCGAACGCGACCTGCTCGTCTCCAGCTACAACTACGTCAGCTTTCCGCTGATCATGGATCAGAACGGGGGCGACCGCACCCTGGCTGCCAAACAGTTCCTCGGCATCTTCAAAAACATGCGGCGCCACAACCTCTACTCGCCCAAGCTCCGCGGCTCGCAGGATGAAGACCAGCGCCAGACGATCAAGCTGATGCAGGAGGCCGGCCTGCGCACCGATCTCCTGATCGGCTCCAGCATGAGGGCTGGATCAAACAGCGAAGCCGATGGCCTGGCCGTCACACGCCGCCAGGCGGCGGCAACCAGAGAGTTCTTTGAGAGCGTCGTCGGTCACCACAATGTCTACCTGCAGAGCGGCGACGAGAACCCCGCCGCCTGGGTGGTCAAGATGCGCCCCCATTGGAAAATCTACCAGGAGCACGGCTTCAAGCTCTTCACCGCCGGCAGCCCCAACATGTACTACAAGGGCGGCTACGTCTACGACATGCACCCCGGTGCCAGCTTCCCCGAGAACGCGGAGTATACCCGCAAATGGAACGAGATCGGCGACAGCTACGTCGCCTGGTATGCCTCGCAACACGTCGGCGTCGAGAACCCCGCCTACATCCGCAAGCAGTACGGCCTCGTTCCCTACCGCAGTAACTTCAGCCTGCTGATGAACTATGCCTTCTCGATGTACCCCTGGAACGATCTCGCCAAGGACACCTACAAGCCGATGGTCTTCGCCTACTGCACCCGTGGCGAGTTGATCGACACCATGGCCTGGGAGGGGTTCCGTGAAGGTGTCGACGACATCCGCTACGCCACCCTGCTGCGGCAGCTTGCACTGGAGATGCGTGACGACCGTGCCAATCCTGAACGGCGTTACACCGCCCGCAAGGCGCTCCAATACCTGGCCGATGTCGACACTGTCGCCGACGACTTCAATGCCGTACGCCTCGAACTGATCGAACGCATCCTGGCGCTGCTGGCCGTCCGTTAATTCACTCTCAAGCCGGAGTACTACTCATGAAACAGATCGCAAACACCCTCTGCACCCTTCTCGCCCTCACCACCCTGCTACAGGGAGCCCCAGCCGAACTGCTGCAGGAGGCCGAGGCCAAGGCCGCCGCCAAAGAGCATGTTGCGGCAGCCAAGCTCTACCGCAATGTTGCGGCTGCCACTGAGGCCACCGCAGCCGACAAGGTCAAGGCGCTCAACCGCCTGGCGGCGCTGCAGGCCGGCCCATTGACGGAGATTGAAGCGGCCGCCGCTACCTACGACGAGCTGGCGGCACTCGAAGGTGCCACGCCGCAGGAGCGCCTCGCCGCCCGCAACAACAAGGCACAGATGTTGAGCCGCCAGCGCGGGCATAACCATATCAGAGCCGGGCGCGACACCTGGGCCGCAATCGGCAACGACACCACTCTGGCAGTCAATGCCCGCCTCTCGGCCTGGTTGCGGCTCGCCAGCCACGCCACTGTCAGCAGCCTCTTACGCGATCTCGATGCAGCCCGCAGTGCCGTGGCCAGCGCTCTGGCTCTCGAAGGGCTCACCGGTCACCAGCAGGCGCAAGTTCTGTTGCAGGCGATTGAGACCGAAACCCGGGGCGCCAACTACTCGCAGGCAGCCGCTCATGCGCGCCGGATTATCGCTATCCCTGATGCCAGACTGCGTCAGCAGGTCGAGGCACGCCACCATTTGGCCCAGGCCCTGCTGGAGCTCGGCGAAGCGCAGGCGGCCGAAGAGAGTGTGCGGCAAGCGCTTACCATTGAGGGTCTCAAACCCTTTGAGACCTCGCTTGCGTGGGAGAATATCGGCCGCATCAGCGTCAGCCTCAAACGTCAGGCCGCCGCTCGCGAAGCCTTTCTGACTGCCCTGCAGTATGAGCCGGAGCGTCCCAACGCCGGCGACATCCGGCGCCGGGACAGACTGGTTGACGCTGTCATCAAAACCTATGAGGAGGAGCAGGCCTATCAGGCGGCGATCGATTTCTGTCTCTCACGCGGCTTACACGGTCAGGCGGCTCGCGTCATCAGCGCCAGCGGCGAACATGCCAAAGCTTACGACTTTGCCCTGGCTGCCGCCAAAGATGAGCAACTCGACGACGCTGCCCGCTGGGGTGCCATGGTGCAATATATCGCCATGTGCAACAGTGACTACAAATATGCCGCTCTGGCCCGTGAGGCCGGGCTCGTGGCCCAACTGGGTGCAGCCGCTCCCGAACGTTACAAGACGCTGCTGGCGATCCTGCGCAGTGCCATGATGTGCGCCGTCTATCCCGCAGCGGCGCAGTTTGCCGCCCTCACCATACAAGCCGACAAGCTCAACCCCACCGAGTTCTTCCAAGTCCATCTCTACCGCGTCAACGCCCTGGCCGGCAGCGGTCAACAGGCAACCGCCGCCAGCGAGGCTGCCAAGTTTGCCACGCTCGAACGCCTGCCGCCGCCACAGCGCTTCTACTTCGCCCTCGTGGCCCAACTCCTGCAGGGAGCGGACGAGGCGGCAGCCGTGGCCAAAATCGTGGCGCAGGTGCAGCAGCAGTTCGGTTTTGCCTCGCTGGCCGACGAGGAGCTGCAGGATGCCATGCTGCGTGCCGGGCGCAGCGCCATGATTGCGCAGCGCTACGAAACGGCCAAGGGCGTAAGCGCCAGCTACGACGCCCTCTTCATCCATCCGCCGCAGAAAGAGTATACCGTCGCCTACATGCAGCAGGCACCCCACGCCATCGACAGCTTCCTCGCCTCGGAGATCATCAAGAATGCGGCGCAGCGCGCCACCTTCGACCGCAAATTCGGTGGCGACCTTGAGACGGTAGCCGCCTCCGACGTCTCCACCGGCGACCGCGGCGACATCTCCATTGTGGCTGGCGCCGGTGATACCGAGACCCACTTCTACGCCGTCTGTGATAGCGATGGTATCCACATCTTCTTCGATGCCAAAGATGACCGTGCCGCCGACGTCGCCGCCGGCACCCTGCGCGGTGGCAGCTTTGAAGGCTACATCGCCGCCGGCGAGCGTGCCCCGCACACCTGCTTCCTGGTCAACCTCCAGACCGGTGTCGTACGCCTCTGGAACTCGGCCTACCCCACCGAGCAGCACTGCTGGATCAAAGAGGATCAGCCCGGCTTCCGCTCCGAGTTCCGCCACACCGACGAGGCGCATCTCCTCTACCTCTTCTTTGACTGGGAGTTATTCTTCGACAAGTTGCCCGAGAACGACGACATCTGGCTCTTTGAACCGGCACGCTGGGCCCGTGGCGGACGTGTCACCTGGAACGGTCTCAAGACAGTTCACGGCCGCTCCAGCTTCGGCCACTGGCGCTTTGCGCTCGACGAAGCCGCCCGCCTCGCCATCAAACGCAAGTTGATCTACAAAGGCTATGCCCGCTACCAGCAGGAGAAGGTGGCCCGTGAGAACGGCCTGCTCAGCTTCTACAGCGATCCCGACTACTCCGACCCCGTCTTCCATGAGGCCGCCGTCGCCCCGCTCGTCGCACGTCTCGACGGCTACGGCAAACGCCTCTCTGCCACGATGAGTGAGGCCGACATCAACGACCTCTTTGATAACGCCGTCAACGACTGGTTCAATATTCGCTACCGTGTCGCCGAGCTGCGCCGCCACTGGCTGGCAGAGCAGTTTACAGCCGCGCCGTAGCCACAGGCGGAGTAACCTCTCCTTTTACAATACGGCCATATCTGCTACAATGTGGAGCGTTAACAGTGAAACTTGGGCTCTCAAAGAGAAGGGATCGTTACAATGCAGCGAGAATTACGTAAAACCGGTTTGGTCGCGCTGGCCTGTGGCCTGCTGTTGACCTCAATGGTAAGCGCGAGCCAGGCCTTCGTGGTTACCATCACCAGTATCGATGGTGAGACGAGCAACGAGGTCATGACCCGTGAAGCTATCAAGAGTCTGTCGGAACAGATCAAAAAGGAGACCTCGCTCTTCCCCAAGGCCGTGGCTGCCGCCCGCGCCGCGTGGGAGAGCAACGACCTGACTAAAGGCGAGGCCTTTCCTGCCGCCAAACTGAAGCCGCGCACCTTCCGCCAGGAGGGGCCCTTCCCGCTCGATCAGGCGCGCAAGAAGGTTGACCAGCGTAATGATCGCGCCATGAATCGTGAGTTTGCCCAGGCGGCCAAGCGTACCGGCAACAGGAAGAATAAACCGAGTGACCGCGAAATCGCCAAGCAGGAGCGCAAACTGGAGCGTGAAGCGCTGGTAGTCGCGGCTGCCGAGGTGGTCAACAAAGAGCTGGAAAAGCTGCTTAAGGGCGAGTAATGGCCGAACTGATTGTGGCGCTTGACGTCCCCGCCCCTGAGGCGGTCGGACCGATTGTGGAGGAGCTCGGCGGCAGTGTGGAGTTCTACAAGATCGGACTGGAACTCTACTGCGCCGGCGGCAATGAGGTGGTCAGAGCCGTAACCTCACGCGGCAAACGGGTTTTTCTCGATCTTAAATTCCATGACATCCCCCGCACGGTAGAGCGCGCTGTCGCTGTAGCTGCCAACCTGGGCGTAGAGTTGATGACACTCCACGCCAGCGGTGGCCGGGCCATGATTGCCGCAGCTGCCACTGCCGCCCGCAACCATCCGGCAGCCACCCGCCCCCGACTGTTGGCCGTCACCATGCTTACCAGTCTGGCAGATGATGATCTGCATGACCTCGGCATCGCACGCAGCATGAGCGACCAGGTGTTGCATCTGGCAAGCCTGGCCGTGGCCGCCGGTGCCGACGGCATCGTCTGCTCACCGCAGGAGGTGGGCCGCCTCGCGGCCGCCCTGCCGCCCGGCACGCTGCTGGTGACACCCGGTATCCGCCCGGCCACCGCCTCTCTGGGCGACCAGAAGCGGGTGGCGACCCCGGCAGCCGCTGTGGCGGCCGGCGCCACCCACCTGGTAGTGGGACGCCCGATTGTAGAGGCGGTCAACCGACACCAGGCTGCCTGCGCCATTCTGGCAGAGATGCGGGCGTGAAAGTCAGTGATATACCGCTTGTGAACCGGCGCCTCAAGGCCGCCTTTGAGGCACAACGTGCTCCGGTGATGGATCTCGTGGCGGCACAGACTGAAGACCCCTTTCGTATTCTGGTCGGTACCATACTCAGCGCCCGCACCCGCGATGAGACCACGGCCGCAGCCTGCGAACGTCTCTTTGCCCGTGCCACAACTCCGGCAGAGTTGGCCCGGTTGAGCGTCTCCGAGATTGAGAAGCTGATCTACCCCGTCGGTTTCTACCGTACCAAGGCCGAACATCTGCACCAACTGCCGCAAGTGCTGGCGGAGCGTTTTGCGGGGGAGTTGCCCCGGACGGTTGAAGAGCTCTGCGAGCTGCCAGGCGTAGGCCGCAAAACGGCCAACCTGGTGGTAGCGCTCGCCTTTGGCAAGCCGGCCATCTGCGTCGATGTCCATGTACACCGCATTACCAACCGTCTCGGCCTGCTCCAGACCAAAAATCCGCTGGAGACCGAGATGGAGCTGCGCCGCATTCTCCCCAAGCGCTACTGGATTACCTGGAACAGCTACCTCGTCGCCTTCGGCCAAACACGCTGCACACCACGCAACCCCAAGTGCGACGGCTGCCCCGTCCGGGAGTGGTGCGAGTTCGGGCGCGGATAGATGCAGAATCAACCTTGCCCTCAAGGAGCTGATTGGCTATAATAGAGGTTTAACTTTTTTCACTGGAAGTAGCGATGCGTACCAAAATTGTTGCCGGCAACTGGAAGATGAACAAGACCCCCGCCGAGGCCGTGGCCTTAATTGAGGGGATACGGGCGGCGCTCGATGATAGCGACTGCACCGTAGAGGTAGTGGTCTGCCCGCCTTTCATCGACCTGGCCGTGGCTGCCGAAGCGCTGCAAGGCAGTCGTATCGGGCTCGGTGCCCAGAATATGCACGCCGAGCCGTCCGGCGCCTTCACCGGCGAGGTTTCAGCCGGAATGTTGACCTCTCTCGGCGTTAAATATGTGATTCTCGGTCACAGCGAGCGGCGTGCTCTCTTTGGCGAGACCGATGCGATGGTCAATGCCAAGACCAAAGCGGCACTGGCTGCCGGTCTTACACCGATTGTCTGTATCGGCGAAACCCTGAGCGAGCGTGAAACTAATCGGACTGACGCTGTCGTCACCGCGCAAATCAAGGGTTCGCTGGCCGATCTGGGTGATGATCTGCAGCGTTGCGTCATCGCCTACGAGCCGGTGTGGGCCATCGGCACCGGGCGCACGGCCACCCCCGGCCAGGCGCAGGAGGTTCACGCCTTGATACGCCGTGTCTTGGCCGAACTGGCCAACGGGCAGATTGCCAACGCCGTCCGGATTCAGTATGGCGGCAGCATGAAGCCTGGTAACGCCGCCGAACTGCTGGCGCAGCCCGATATCGATGGCGGGCTGATCGGTGGTGCGGCACTTGAGGCCGGATCATTTGTGGAAATCGTCAAAGCCGGCTGCTAACGCAAGCCCGGCAGGAGAGATGTCATGGCTATTCTGATTGTTCTGTTACGTATTACTCTGGTCTTGGTCTGCCTGCTGCTGGTCGGTGTGATCCTGCTGCAGCGCAACAAGGGCGGTGGTGCCGGTGTCAGCTTCGGCGGTGGTGCCGAGGCCGTCTTCGGTGCCCAAATGGGTGATGTCCTGACCAAATCGACTGTTATTCTCGGCATCATCTTCCTGGCCAATACGCTGGCTCTCTCTCTCTTGCAGGCACGTGGCACCGCCGGCAGTGGTGGTGGCTGGCTGGAGGCTGAGGCCAAGGCACAGCAGCAACGCATGGCTGCAGCAGCCCAGGCAGAAGCTGCTGCCATACCACTTGACGACTTCGCCGATAGCGATACCGCCGCCGCACTTGATGATATCGTGCGCGCCGACACCGCAGCCGAGATCGAGGCTGACGTGTCCCTTGATGCGACGGCCGCCCTGCCTGATACGCCCCCCATCGCAACTGAGTCTGCCGCTCCTGCCGCAACGGTGGAGCCGGAGGCTGCCGCAGAGTAGAAGATGTCTGTTGATCGTCTGGAGCGGGTCAATGCCCTCTTGCGGCGCGAGATCGCCGCGGCAATTCCTGCGGTTATGGGACACCAGGAGATTGATCCGGGCGCTTTTACCGTAACTCAGGTGCGTGTCGCACGCAACTTGCGCAATGCCACTATCTCGGTCTCGATTCTCGGCCATGAGGGACGGCAGGCCGCCATGATAGGCGCCCTGAAGGCCAAAGCCAATGAGTTTCAGCGCCTTATCAACCGCGACATGAAGCTCAAGTATACCCCTGTGCTGCGCTTTGTACTCGATCAATCGCTGGCCAAAGGTGACCACGTTTTGGCACTAATCGACAAGCTGGCAATCGAAGAGCCGCTTGAAGCGTCCGAGATTCCACCTGAGATGTATGCAGCCGGCAGCGAGCAGGACGCCACCTGATGCCACCCGGCCTGCCGCCCACTTAACAAAGCAAGTATAACCCATCTGCCGCGATGCGCTCTGCCCACCGTTCCACGCCGCTCCCCCGCCCTTCCCTGCCACGTCCATCGGCACCCGCCGCAGGTGCAAACCTCGATGGCCTCCTGCTGGTCGACAAGCCATTGGGGCTCACCTCGCACGACGTCGTGGCCCGAGTACGACGCACCTTCCGGCTGCCCAAGGTGGGGCATGGCGGCACTCTCGATCCCAATGCCACCGGCCTTCTGGTCTTGCTGCTCGGCAAAGGCACTTCACTCTCGGAACAGGTGATGGGGAGCGACAAACGCTATAGCGGTGAAATGCTGCTGGGCACCACTACCGACAGCCAGGATATCACCGGCGAGGTGGTCGCCACCATGCCGCCTGATCTCGTTACCCGTGCAGCCGTAGAGGCTCGCATGGCCGCCTTGCTTGGCGACAGCTATCAGACTCCACCCATGGTCTCGGCGATCAAGAAAGATGGGGTCCCCCTCTACAAGCTGGCACGCAAAGGCAAGAGTGTGGAGCGCAAGCCGCGCCTGATCCACATCTATAGTTTCCGCTTGCTGGAGTTCAATCTGCCCGTAGCCGCCTTCGACGTCAAGTGTGGCAAAGGCACCTATGTACGAACCCTCTGCCACGATATCGGCCAGGAGCTCGGCTGCGGCGCCTGCCTCCAGACGCTGCGACGCACCGCCTCCGGTAATTTAACGCTCGACGAGGCGTTGCCGCTCGACGAAATTCTGGCGCTGGACCACACCGGCTTGGCACAACGCGTGATCTCCATTGCCTCCTTTTTGAGTCAACGCGCCAACTGAAGAGCTGCGCTGCGGCTTTTGGGGCGTGACTCTTTACCTCCTTAAAGCTACAATAGAATGCATGAAAGAGCCGTCTGCAAATCGTTTTGACTTCTGGTATGCCGTCAAACATACCGAGATTATTCTGCCTCCCAAACGGCACCTCGAGACCTTTGGCCATACGGTCATCAACTATGTCCTGATCAGCGAGTTGATGGACTCAGTCAACCAGGTACGTATCCGCGAAGGTCGCATGCAGGCGGCGCGCCCCCAGATAGTTACGCCGGCAGCCTACTCAAACATGCTGCTGGAGGGCTTCGGCGAACAGGCCGAACGCTACCTGGAGTGGCTCAAGGAGCATGAAGACTCCATCAGGGTGCTGCAGTATGGCTACTCCCTCAAACAGGAGGCCTTCAGCGAAGAGATCGTCAACGACAAGCTGGAGCATGTGGTCGAACGCGTCAAACGTGATGTGGCCGCACGGCAGGATCCGCTCAGCTCGGTTGTCAAGGGGGTCGACAAACCGTGGGACGTCTGTCTGGTGCGCCTCTTCTGGCTGGCGATTCAAAACTCCGTCGAGGTCAACTTCAAGGAGATGGCTGAGCGCAAGCTTTTTGAGAGCCGCGAAGGGATACCGGCCGCCATCCGGCAGGAGATTGAGGGTGCCTTTGCTGCCGCCAGCCGCGATCCCGGCCTGACCAAGGCGCTGGGAGCGCTACTGCAACGCCATGGTCTCTTCGAGCAGTATCAGGATCGCTTTTTTGCCCTCTTCAAGCGCAACTGACTACATGAAGGGGTTCTCTTTGCGTGCGGCCTCGATCACACGCATCACCTCTACCGCCTGATCGAGTGTCACGGGGAAAGGCTGGTTGCGCCGGATAGCTGCATGCAGGTGATACCAGAAGGAGTGCATCGAGTAGTTGTCGCTCGGCTCGACCTTGATCGTCTCCTCAACCCACGGCAATGTTTCAGGTGTGCCATAGCTGCCGAGCGGCGGCGTTCGTACGCTGGCCCGCCTGCGCGGCAGCGGCTTTTCGCTACTGATGTAGTGCAGCTTCAGTTCGTCGCCTTGCAGGCTCAGGGCTCCGCGTGTACCGGTGACCACACACTCCGGCTCGCCGATAATCCGTCCACCTGAAACCTCAAGGTCAATCGAGAGTCCGGTACTATTGCGCAGCAGGATGCGGACATAGTCTTCGGCATCACCCACGGCCGCTACCCGCTTTAACTCCGAGAACATCTGGACCGGCGGTGTGCCCATCAACTGCAAAGCGTGGTCGATGATATGCGGTCCCCAATTAAGCAACTGTCCGCCACCGCACCGCTTGACCGCCTGCCAATCGTCGCGCCGCTGAAAGCCGCCACGCCGCAAGCGGATATCGTAGACCTTGCCCAGCTTTTTGCCCCCTGCAATTTCGCGTACCAGATTAAAACCGGGTTCAAAGCGACGGTTATGCCGCACAAAAAGCTTGTTGCCGGCCTTGATCGAGGCCGCCCGCAACTTGACGGCATCATCATAGGTGACAGCCATCGGCTTCTCCACCACCACCCAACGACGCGTCTTGAGCGCCACCAGCGCATGCTCAAGGTGCTCATCCGAACGGGTAGCGATATCGACCAGCTCAACCTCGTTGTCTACCAGCAGATCGGCATAGAGGCGATAAGCCCGACACTGCAACGTCTCAACTGCCATGTCGCGCCGTTCGCGTAGCGGATCGCAAACCGCTACGACTTTAAAGAGTTCGGGATAGTTGGCCAGCTCAGGGAGGTGCATCTGCAGCCCGGCACGCCCGAGGCCGACAATACCTATCCTGATGGGACCACGTGAATCACTGCGCATTTGTCTCTAACCTTTCCAATTACTAAACAAAATGAGATTGGGCAAACTGCAAGCTGCCACAAGCGTCGGCAACCTGACAAAGTTTTGTATTTGAGTCTATCCTTTGCTATCGAAAGTTGCAAGCAAATTATCTGTCGCTGCGGGTGCGATCCACAATAGTGGATGCGCACCCGGAATTCAGAAGCCAGAATCCGGCACCCAGAATGCTAAAGGGGCGGTCGCTTTGAAAACCGACAGCCCGGTTGTAACAGTGATGCCA
>CAZRGQ010000072.1:0-5748 GCA_964599645.1 uncultured Lentisphaerales bacterium
GGGAAGTAGAAGTCTTCATGCGGATAGGTATCTCCGTAGCTGCGGTAGATGAGCTGCGATATGCCCAGGGCATCACGCTCTGCCAGGACACAGATTTTCTCTTCTCTGGGATCTGCCACTGGGGCTGAATCATCGTGCGTAGCCCGATGCGGCGTGCTCGGAGAGCCCTGCCCTACCTCTTGACCTGAACCATCGTGCGTAGCCCGATGCGGCTCGTGGGGACACTCGCCCTCCAGTTGGCGTGAACCATCGTGCATAGCCCGATGCGGCGTGCTCGGAGAGCCCTGCCCTACCTCTTGACCTGAACCATCGTGCGTAGCCCGATGCGGCTCGTGGGGACACTCGCCCTCCAGTTGGCGTGAACCATCGTGCATAGCCCGATGCGGCGCCGACGGCGCGACGCCCTCCAGTTGGGACTTCGCGTCCTTCGCGGCTTCGCGTGAGAAATCAGTATCACCAAGGTGATCCTTTAAAACCGCCTCCTGCTCCACTTCTTCAGAGATATGTTTGTCGGGCAGGAACCACTCCAGTTCGAAGAAGATACCCTCTTTGCCGGCGTTGTGGATCTGATAGCGGTCGACTGCCTGTTTGAGTAGGAAGAGTGCCAACTCGCTGTCAAAAGCGTCTGCTTGGTCGTCGGTTGTTTTTGATTTATCCCCCTCTGCCGATATCATTAGCTCTATTTGTGTTGCGTCGTATTCGGGTA
This sequence comes from uncultured Lentisphaerales bacterium, assembly GCA_964599645.1. Classification (GTDB taxonomy): domain Bacteria; phylum Verrucomicrobiota; class Kiritimatiellia; order RFP12; family JAAYLN01; genus JAAYLN01. Next base: position 707 of record CAZRGQ010000072.1, read on the forward strand.
TATCGGAGGGGTCGAATGGGAGTCCCTTGTTGACAATCGAGATGCGCAGCAGTGGTGCCTCCACTTTTATCTCAATATGCAACTGGGCATCATCAATATCATCATCATCAGTAACATGACGCAGGATCGTGCCGATGGTCTCTTCGATGGCCAGCTCGATGAAGCTGATACGCTCGTTGCTGAAGCCGCACTCTTGCGCGATGTTGCGTGCCGCCTCCTGCGCGATCTGCATGCGGCTTAAGGATGGCGGTATGATCAACTTGGTCCAGCAACGTTTGGTGGTCATGCCTGATGCCTCCGATCAACCACCCGCAACAACTTGCCGGTACGTGGGTTGGTGATCATTGAGGCGGGGGTTGTCCACTCCACCAGCAGCGGATGCACCACGCGCTCTTTTATCAAGTCGGGGAACATGTGTCGTTCGTGATAGAGTGCGGCAATGATTTTTTCGCCAAGCGCGGCTGGTATGGCTTGCGGTTGTGGCACCGCGATGCGGAGTGTACACTGGTCAAGCTGGTCGAAGTGATCGATCACCAGTTGGAAAGTTATAAAGTCGGTCTCACGCGCTTCGCGTGCGAGGATCGCCTGAAAATCCTCGAAGTAGAGGGTCATGGGGCCGACCCGCGCCCCTTTCTCGGTGCGACCCAGCAGCTTGAAACGGCGCGGTTGGCCGAGGTCGTTCGCCAGCCACATCCCCATATCACCCACAGGGTAGCGGACCACCGGCATCAGGCGCCGCTTGAAATTGGTGACGTGGATGGCACCGGGCACATCGGGCTCAGTTATGGGTTGCTGGTTGTCGTCTAGGATCTCCAGCACGGTGCTCTCCTCAAATAGGTAGTGCACACCCGGCTCACAGCTCTCATCACACCAGCCGATTTCGCCATAATCGACACCGGCGATGCCGGCGGATTGGACACGGCATTCGGGGAAGGACTTTTTGATCATTGCGACCTGATCGGGGAACATCGCCTCGCCGGCGAAGATTATGCGCTTCAGGTCAATAGTGTCGCGCCCCGCCGCAGCCAGCGCTGGTAGCAGGTTCAACATGGTGGTGGGAGTACCTGCCAGAGTTTGGATGCGGAAGTGGGTCAGAGTTTGCACGATCTCCGCCTGCGGTGCAAAACCTGCCAACGGAAAATGAACCCCAATACCGGCCTCTTCCAGATACTTGCCGAAAAAGAGCAGCGAGGCGTAGAGCTGCCCACCATAGAAGAGGTTGGCAATACGCTCGCCAGGCTGAATGCCGCCACGCCGGATACCGAGGCTGAAGGTGCGACAAAACTCCTGCCAATCTTCATTACTGAAAAAAGAGAACTTGGGGTTGCCAGTGGTGCCGCCACTTTTAAAGACGATGCCGGCATCGTGCGGCGCAGTCAGCAAGCTGTTGTCAAGCGTACCGTTGGCAGCCCAATAAGTGGCGTGGTCAGTAATCGGCAAGGCGGTCAACCCCGGAAAAGGGGCGTTCTCTGGCCAAACCTCTTGCCACACCGCGCGGAAGTAAGGGGAGTTTTTTTGCACAAAAGTCAAATGCTGTTTTAGCTCGTCAGCGTATTTCGAATTCATTGTTTCACCTTTCGTTGATCGCAAACGGGAGTTAGTTTGCCACTGGCTTTGTTACGCACAAAATCCTTATCTTCAACTATACGAACCCATACAATCAGGGTGCTCCCCATATTCCGTCCGAATGTGAGATCCGGGTAGTTTTCCAGCAGGATCTCTTCAACGGCTTTTGCATCAACGCCGTTGGACGGCTGCGAGATCCACACTTCCAGAACTGCGACGCGTTCTTCCTCTTTCAAGTGTATCTGAAGCAAGCCTTCATAATTAAGTTTTGTTTCCAGGAGATCAACAAAACGGCGGTAATTTAAAAATATGCCAGTGACCTTAAATAAATCGCCGGTGCGACCCACCAACTCGAAGCGCGGGTCTGTGCGGCCACAGGGGCAGGGTTCGGCAAGCCAGCGACCGGTATCGCCGATTTCGTAGCGATTTACCTTGGGGTATTCCCGCACTAAGGGGGTCAGTATCAGGCGGCCTACCTCCCCGACTGGCACTGGTTTGTCTTCGATTAAATCAACGATTTCAAGCTTGTGCAAAGCCGACAAGAGGTGGTGCTGACCGCCGACGCAATGCGGGCATTGGTACCCCATCGGGCCAGCGTCGTTAGAGCCATATATCGCCGAGCGCACAATCGAGACGCCACAGGTTTCTGTTAAAAAATTATGTTGGGCCGCGGTCAGTTTTTCGCCACCATAAAAAACCTTCTCTATTTTGCCTTTCAAGCGCTTCTGGTGCTTTGTAAAAAGAGACAAAATATAGCTTGGCATCCCCAAGATTGTGTTGGGACGCTGTTTTTCGATAACCTCAACGACATAGTCAAAGTCATCGACCATAGCCATAGGTAATTGGGGAACGCGCAAGGTCTCAAGAATAGTCCAGAAACTGATCAGACTGCCGTATAGATAGCCAGCAAGATAACAGTTTATGACACGGTCTTTGGCAGGGTCGAGGCCAGCGGCAACCAGGCCGTGCGCTGTCCAGAGCATTTGTTCGTGGTAGTCGGTCCAGGAATAGAGAGAATAGACGGGTGCCCCTGTCGAACCGCCACTTTTAACTACCAGATCGGGGCGGCCAACTGTGGCTGCCAGCTTGATGAAGGCGGCTTTGTCGAGAATCGGACCGGTAGGTGGTGCTAATTTTGGCTTGAGCTCAAACTCTACGAGTGAGCCGACACCATCGGCTGCTGCCGGCCCATCGAGGGAGACCCGCCGCGTCAACTGTTGCAATGCATAGACTCCGTCGTGCGGTGCACCGGCATAAGAGTCGAGCATTTCACCAGGGCGGCTGATGCGGGTTACACCTGCGGCAAAAAGGGCACGGCTCAATGCTGAAAGAGAGGGCAGACTGCACGCCAGGCCGCAAGTCTGTAACCAGACACGCATTGGGCGCAAAGTGGCCGTAATATCACTCCTTTTGATGGGCGAAACCCAGATGGTGCGATAGAGCGGCGAAGGTTTGAGGCCGGGACGGGTGTCGTAAAAGACGCGCCAGCGGTTATCATCTGAGTCGGCAAAAATTTCGGTTAAGCCCAAGGCCTGTTCGGCCTGAACAACCGATGCAACCGTGGTGATTTCTGCCTGCTCACTGTCAGTGGGAAGCTGGGCAGTAATTGCAGGCGAGACCTTTTCCAGGGTCTGTGCCAACTTGACCGCAAAATCTCTGGCAGCTTGGGGGTTTTTGTCTGTTTCGACCAGAATTGTTTGCGGACTTGAGCAGGCCTGCTGATCAAGGCGGCAGACATCGTTTGCTACGGCTGAGACCGTTTCGGCAAGAAAGCCGGTCTCTTCACTGACTTCAGCGGCAATATAGGCGAAGCTGATTTTGTGGCCCCAGGTAATCACACGCACTCCGGCAGGCGCAGCTTGACGCACTGCCGCAACCGCAGTTTCCCCGCCCCATACCGAAATTGCATCAGCAACCGCAAAAAGTCGCTGCATTCGCTCAGTCTCTTTAGAGGCAAGTCGGGTTATTGCGATAAAATCGCGTAACTTGCCGCCGGGATCAAGGCGGCACAGCTCCTCGGCAAAAATCGGAGTCAGTTCGGTGTCGCGGGCACTGATTTTTACCAGGTTCAGGTTGCCAACCATCAAGCTTTCGATCAGGCCCAAGATTGGTGCAGCAAATACATTTGCCGGCATTACGTGGGTGACGCAGCCTATGGGTAGCCAAGCCTCAAATTGCCGCTCAGGATAACGCCGCGACAAAATGGCGGGCTGAAGAACGCCCAATTCGCAGCGTATTTTTTCTCTGATCGCGTTGCTGGCCAATGTGGTGCTGATGACTTTTAACAAGTCATCGGCTTCGTTGGCAGTCGAGGTGCGCAAAACGATATTGCGGCACTTTTCATAAAAGGGGTTGCCAGGACGCAGAGCGCTGGCAATCGCATCGCATGCCTGCATAAAGTCGGCAAATGGAAAAGGGGTAGGCATAACTCGTACCAGATGTTGCTCTAACAAACTGGGCCCGTTATCGGCGGGTTTGTTGAGCCAAGTGTCGAGTTCGCTGTCGTCCAGCCATGAGCCGAACCAGAAATGGCGTTTGCCGGTTGTGTTGTCTGCCGAGATATTTGCTGCTTTGTTCATTTTTTGCTCCAATCAGATCGTTTTCAATAACTCTGCGGCGGCGACGGCACAGCTCCTGTTGGTCGATGTGCCAGCTCTGCCAAGCACTTCAAACCAAGGGGTGGGCCGACTCTCCAATGGGCATGAGCCGGCAGAATGGCGGCGTGCCATATCTCCCATCACAACACTGTGCGCCGGAGCAGCGGTGATGTAAGGTGATAAAAACGACAAAAACCCCGGAGTGCCATCTGGGACAGGCTGAAGTGTTTTTACGTCGCGAATAATGACCCGAGCCCAACTAGGCTGGTGCAGATGTTGTTTTGCGCAACTTAAATAGGGAATGCTGTGCTCTACCGCCCCGAATGACTCCAGTATCAAGTCGCTTGCAATGCCTAGCTGTTCTGTCAGGTTCGCGTGAAGTTCGGCTTTGGGAACAGCTTTATCAGCATGCCCTTTCCAGCCGCCAAGAAAAAAGACGAGGCTGCCGGGTGGCAGTTTAAGGTTGGGTTTGCCACCCAGGCGTCGGCGTTCGAGAATAAAATGTATAAAAGCCGGAAAACCAAGAATACGAGTCGGGTAAGGCGAGGCGGCCCAGCGTTCCAAGGTGGCTTCAGCACCAAAGATATCAAATTCGTGTTGGTTGGCTCCGATATGGCGCAAACTCCAGAAGTGCTCCTTTTTCGGGGCGTAATCCATTAAGAGAAGAAGGGTTTGCGAGGTGCCGACTTTAAAGCTTTGATAGGGCTCATAGCCGTTAAGCAGGTAATTGACCGGTTGGTCGCTCTTTATTCCCCGCGCCGTGAAGACTTTTTCTACCATTTCTACTGATACCCGGCGAGTAAAATCATCAAAAAATATCTGCGATTTTTGGCCGCTGGTTCCTGAAGAGGTTAAATGTATCTTGATCTGCGATTCATG
>CAZRGQ010000072.1:5848-12969 GCA_964599645.1 uncultured Lentisphaerales bacterium
TCGGCCGCTGCAGCCAACCATCGAACATCAAATACAAGAGTTAAGCAGGCAGCCAAAATATCGATACTATATTGGCATACGTTTCAGCCTCTGTCAATGCTACTTGGCGAACATCAGACCAAAAGGTCGATAAAGGTGTTGCGGTTGATGACTTCATACCCGGCAGCGGGATAGGCATCACGCCATGCCTTGGGAGCTTTTGGCTGCTTGTCGCCCCATTTGATTTCAAAAGCCTTGAGTTTGCCGCCGCCCTCTTCAACGAGATCGATCTCCTGTTGGGCATAAGTGCGCCAGAAGTATTGATTCACAAAGCTGTTATCGTAGTCGGTTTTTTTGCGGCGCTCGCTCACAATCCAATTTTCCCAGAGCATTCCGGTATCACTACGCTGCGCGAGTGGAGTGTAGTTGTTGAGCACCGCACAGAGGACACCATTGTCCAAAAAATAGTAACGCGACATCTTGGTAACTTCGGTACGTAAATTACGGGAGAAACCACCTACCTTAAAGAGGATGAATGTCTGTTGCAGGAGATCCAGGTAGCGCTCCACCGTCAACTTTGACATGCCAAGCTGGGTTCCAAGTTCGGTGATCGAGACCTCCTTTCCCACTTGCAATGCGACCAGAGTCAGCAAGGAACGGATTTTCTCGGAGTTGCGCAGTCCCTCAAAGGCTATGATGTCTTTGAAAAGATAGTCATTGGTCAACTCACGGAGTGTACGCATCTTGGCGGTATATGACGATGCTGTAACAACATCAGGATAGGAGCCGTAGACCATAAAGTCCTGATACTGACGTATCAACTCAATCCGTCCATAAGTGGCAACTATCTCCCCGGCAGAGATGGGATAGAGTGTCACTGTACTCTTCCTGCCTGTCAAAGGCTCACCAACCTGACCAGCGATTTCGAATGATGATGATCCACTGGCGATTACACGTAGCGAGGGCAAGCCATCAACCAAGATTTTCAGGCCATGACCGAGGTTGGGAACACGTTGCGCCTCATCTATGATCAACACCTCATCCTGCGCAAAGGTCTTGGTCAGCACATCGAGACGCTCGCTTTTGAAGACATCGCACAAAACCCGGTCGTCGCCTGTCTCATAGCGACATTTGAAACCAGAGTTCGGGATAAAATTTTTAATCAGGGTGGTCTTGCCGGCACGTCTTGGACCGTAAATAACCAAAACCCGCCCTGGTTTAAGCTCATTGGCTATAACCGTATCGTAATGTCTGCTGATCAGCATGTTACTCCTTTTTTGTTAGAAGTTGACCTGATGATCGCATAGATGCTGAAACTAGTCAAGCATGGTATCTCAATTTACATAAATTGAGATAGGTAGCGTTACTCAATTCACCATTTCGTTATAACTATTGATCGCCTGTTGATAGACAGCCAGTCCCTCCCCCTGGCCCCCCACCATGCCCTTCTCAGCCGCAAACATATTGCGGCAACCACGAAGTAGTAGCAGCGAGTGGTTAAAAGGCTCCGCCGCTTCAGCGACCTCCTCCCCGCTTGGCACCTTGGTGTCTTGGCGGTTATCTCTCCAGCCCGCTTACTGTGACGTTATCTCTCCCAATGATTTAACGGTGATCCCGTCCTGCAATGCGTAGCTGCGTGTCCCTGGGTAAACTACAGTCAAACTGGCAAGTTGCAGGTCTTCCCTGACCATGAATTTCTATCAGCCTGCAACAGAAATACATGGTGTAAGCCTGTGGTGGCCTGTTGTTCTCTGTCCTGCTCACGATCTCCACCCTACGCGGGACAACCATGCTTGATACTCGCTCTCGAAGCGAGCTGGGGCAGCCGGCTTTGGAGACGGCCTCTCCCGGGCAAGCCTTTTACTGAGAGGTTCCAGACCGACTTTACTCCGACGCTCCTCGACGCACTCTGGTTCTTCAAGCAGATATGGACGTAACGCACCCTCACTATCCGTTTCGAGTTGAGTTCCGTAGAGCTGCGGTTTACCCTCAAACATCCTTATCCGGTCTTCGAGCATTGCTGATTGCCACAGTGGGACCTCGCCAGATTGCGCGGCGTCCTGAAGCAGCCGAAGGCATTGCCGCTGAAGCGGTGGGTCTCCTATTGCATGTTGCACAATAAGCCAGGCAGCTTCGGCACCATCGTCCCCGACCAATGCAGGGACTGGCCAGCCATATTCGGCGAGTATCTCTTTCAGTCGCGACGCATTACGGACGTGGATGGCTTCCATCTCTGGATGATAGCCATCGAAAATGACACCGCGTCTGATCAGATTCTCCCGCATCTCCAGATCGAGCGCGGCCATTGCTACAAGCTCACGGCGCAGTTCTTCATTCTGGCACGGCATTACACTCCTCGGCTGGAGCTGCTTCTCTTCACCAACATCAGCGGTGAGGCGGCGGTACCAAGCACTACAACCGTTCCTGCCATAATGAGTTTTTTCATATTATCACTGCCAAACGTCAAGGGGCATCAACCGACGGAACTGCGCTTGGTGCAGCCGTTGGTTGGGTTGCATTTCCAATTTCACGGCAAAGCTCGGTGACTGGGAGTGCCTCTGCCTCCCGGGTTAGCGGAAAGCGCTCTTTTCCGCCATAAACCACAAACTGGCGCTCAGGTTTGATTATTTCACAGGCACGGTGGTAGCCTGCCTCCAGTTTGGGAATCAACCCGGTTTTAATTTCAATGACCCACGGTTTTTTGTGCCTCGGCAGTTTTAGCAGCAAGTCGACCTCATCACCCGTTGCACTGCGATAAAACCAGCTCTGGCTGCCAGCCGGCGCAGCACCGAGCAGTGACTCTATAACCAAGCCTTCCCAACTTGTACCGTTAACCGGATGCGACAGGAGCGCCTCATAATCTTCGATGCCGAGCAGCGCATGAACAAGCCCACAGTCACGGACATATACTTTTGGCGATTTCACCAACCGTTTGCGTATATTGCTGTGCCATGGTGGCAGTCGCCGTACCAGCAGCAGGTCAACCAGCAGATCGATGTAAGTGGCGATTGTTTTGCCATCAACGCTCAACGAACGCGCCAGGGCAGCGGCATTAAGCAGTCCTCCCTGTTGGTGCGCAAGCATGGTCCAGAGCCGCCGCAAAGTCTCTGCAGGAATGCGTGGGCCGAGCATGGGGATATCGCGCTCCAGATATGTGCGGATAAAATCGAGGCGCCAGCGCATGCTGGCGCTGTCGGTAGTGGCGAGAAAGCTTTCGGGGAAGCCGCCGCGCAACCATAAAGTGCCGGTTTTTTTGTTGTCTATTTCAGCCGCATGAAGAGGAGTCAACTCCAGATAGCGAATACGGCCTGCCAGAGATTCACTGGACTGCCGCAACAGCTCCAGCGAAGCCGACCCCAGCAAGAGGAAGCGCCCCGCTTTGCGCCCACGGCGTCGACCTGCATCAATCAACCCCCGCAATGTTTGGAAGATATCAGGTACCCGTTGAATCTCATCGAGTATTACCAGTTTGTCTGCGTGGCTTCCAAGATAAAGCTCAGGCTCTGAAAGTTTGATCCTGTCGGCTTCAGACTCCATATCCAGATAGAGGGATGGTTGCAGTCTGGCGACTTCCAGTGCCAGTGTTGTCTTACCCGATTGTCGCGGGCCCAGCAGTGCTACTGCGGGCACTTCAGCTATGGCTGCCACAAGAGAGGATAGAGTATGTCGTAAAATCATGCATGCAATTATGGAGTCTTATTCCAGATTTGCAAGCTTAAATTTGTGTGCTCGTGTATGGAGCGGGAATAGTGGGGGCAGGCAAGGTATAGTGGGGACAGGCAAGGTATAGCCCCACCATGTGTTCTCTCTCCCTCTTTGATCCACTGCATGCCCTTATCAGCCGCAAACATATTGCTGCAACCACGGAGTGGTAGCAGCGAGTGGTTAAAAGACGCCGCCGCTTCCGCCCCTCCAGCACCGGTGTTGTTTTACCAGATTGTCGCGGACCAAGCAGCGCCACTGCGGGCACTTCAGCTTCGGCTGCTAACTTCGACGCGGTGTAAGTGGTGAGGGGTCATGGGGAAGTGGTGTGGGAGTAGTTTTCCAGATCGATCTCTTCGATCTGTTTTTCGAGGTGGTAGGGGAGGTCGGCGAGTTTGCGGCGATACCCGTAATTCATCAGGCCTTTTTCCCAAGGTGCGAAGGAGCCACCATCGTCTATCAGATATTAGTGGCAGCTTCAAGAAAGTGATAGTAGGCATTCTCTTCCCGTGGCACTACCGGTGGCTCCAGGCGGATGTCGCTGACATCGGGTGGTGCGATGTCTTTGATGAAGTGCGATAAAAACCAAGGGAGGTGAATGAAAAGAGTGGCGGCGACGACCAGTGCGGCTAGCAGGGTGACAAGAGTTCTGAGTATCCAGCGTTTCATTATGGGGAGTCTGGGTGGTGGTATAGGGTGATACCTTCTACAAATCAAGCTCTGCCGGAAAGGTTACGGTCAGGATGTTTTGTTCCTTATCGCGCCGGTAGGTGAGGGTCATGCCCAGTGATTGGATGAGATGGAGGCCGAGGCCACCGATGGGGCGCTCTGCAGCGTCTCCTTCGAGGGTGGGGGCAGGGGCTTCGGTCAGCGGATCAAAGGGGCGGCCAGTGTCAACAAAGGTGAGTGTGGCGGGTTGACCCAAACACAACCGGGCGGAGATCGTTTCACCGCTGGTCTCTGCATAGGCGTATTTGACAATGTTGGTGAGAATCTCCTCAAAAGCCAGACGAATGGCGTATTGGCGTGCGGGCGCTATTTGACGGGCCTCGAGGAAATCATCGAGGCTCTTGATGGCCTCTTGCTGACCGGTGGCGGTGTTGGTAATGGAGAGTTCCAGCGTCATGGCGGTGTCGCGGCGACGCAACAGCAGCATGGTAATGTCATCCGACTGTTCGGCGTCGCCGGCAAAGTGGTGGATATCGTCAAGTATCCGCTGGATGACAGCGTGGCAATCAAGGGGTGATGCGGATTGTGCCAGCGTGGCGCTCAGCCGCTCTTCGCCGTAGAGCTTGCCCTCCTTGTCCATGGCTTCGGTGACGCCATCGGTGTAGAGCACCAGGGTGGCCTCCAGTGGCAGCAGGCAGGTGCCGGTGGTGTAGAGGGCGTTCTCGACAACGCCGGCAATGGGTCCGCCCGACTGCGTGATCCACTCGATTTGGCCATCGGGATGGAGGATGGCCGGTGGATTATGACCGGCATTGGCGTAGCTTAACTCGCCGGTAGCGATATCAAGCACGGCACAGAAGAGGGTGACAAACATGCAGGCGTCGTTCCCTTCAATCAGATCGCGGTTGATGCGGGTCAGGGCCGCGCCGGGGTCGGAGGCGGAGCGGAAGGCGGAGCGCAGGAAGCTGCGGGTGACGGCCATGAAGAGGGCGGCCGGCACCCCTTTGCCCGAGACATCGCCGATGGCGAGGAGGATGCGGTTGGCGTCGAGCAGGAAGAAGTCATAAAAGTCGCCGCCGACTTCGCGCGCTGGTTCCAGCACGCCGTAGAGATCCAGATCGTTGCGCTCGGGGAAGGGGGGGAAGGTTTTGGGAACCAGTCCCATCTGGATGTCGCGGCCGATGCGCAGTTCGCTCTGCATCCGTTCACGGGCGGCGGTGGTTTCACGCAGGTCGGCGATATGGCGGCGCAGGCTGTCGCGCATGCCGCTGAAGGCGCGGGTCAGGTGGGCAACTTCGTCATTGCCGCGTGGGGTGGGCAGTGTTGCCTCCAGATTGCCGTCGGCGAGGGTGTCGGCCGCCTCGCTCAGGCGGGCGATGGGGCGGGAGATTGAGCGGGAGATAAGAGCTGTTGCCAACCCCAGCAGGAGCAGTCCGACCAGACCAATGGCCGCCTGCTGACGTGTGAGGCGCAGAATGGAGGCCTTCATTTCGTCGTGTGAGATGATCGCCGCCATGATCCAGTCGCTGGAGCGCAGTGAGGTATGCGCCAGCCAGGAGATGTCGCCCGAGACGAGGCTACGGAACAACTGCAGGCTCGTTTCGCGCTGCATCATGTGGCGGCCAATGGTGCGCAGGATCGGAATCTGACGCCCCTCGGCAATGCTGTAGAAGGTCTCGTTGAGCACAAACTCACGCAGCGGATGGGAGATATAGGTGCCGTTGCGGCTGAGTAGCATGGCATAGCCGCCCTTGCCCAGCGGCAAGGCAGCCAGCATCTGCTCCAGCCAATCGAGCGTCAGGTCGCAGGTGACCACGCCGGCAAAGCGGCGGCTGTCGCCCGTACCGCTGTAGAGTGGCACTGAGTAGGTGGTCATCAGCACACCCTTCCAGGAGTAGGGTTCGCTCCAGACTGGCTTGTCTAGATATTTGGGCAGGGCAAACCAATCTTCACGCAGGTGGGCGTGTTCTGCGCCGCTCAGTCCCACATAGGCAAGATGCTCGGCCGCACGGTAAGACCAAGGTGCCAGATCGTCCCAGCCGGGTGGCGCGGCGCTCGCTTCCAGCGCGACGCAACAGCCATGGATACCGGGGTTGGCAGAGACGCACTCATCCTGCAGAGCACGCACCTCAGCAAAAGTGACGTTGAGCTGGCGCGTTTCCAGCGCTAGCGCCAGACCATGGACCACACCCTGCAAAAGGCCCAACTGGGCGTCAACCTGGCGGGCGGCACCATCGGCCAGAAACTGCGCCTTGGTCTCCATATCGGACTCCAGGCGGCGGCGCGAATTGGCATAGCTCCAGATAATAACGGCAATCAGCACCAGACCGGTCACGGTCAGTACCCAGAGCATCATGCGACTGCGGATAGAGCAACAGCCTCTCATGGCGTCACCTCTTCCAGTGGCGCAAATTGCTCAAAGGGTGTCATCTGCAAGAGGAGGCCGGAGCTGATGAGTGAAGCGGCGGTGGCGGTGTAGTCTTGCCTGCTGAGGGTGCCGGGGGGCCTAGTTTCAGCAGCGGGGAAGATGGAGAGCAGCAGGTGGTCGAGCATCCAGCGGGTATGCGGTCGGTTGGCGGGCACATCGGCCTGAAGCGACTCATGCAGGACGGTCGCGACAACCTCCGCCGGATGCGCGCGCGCATACTCCCAACCGGCCATGGTGGCCTGTCGCAAGAGGCGGCACTCTTCAGGGTGCTGCTGCATGAATGAGGCTGTGGTGTAGAGACCGTCTTCGGGAAAGCCGAGACCAAAATCGCTCATGCGGAAGA
>CAZRGQ010000073.1:0-12930 GCA_964599645.1 uncultured Lentisphaerales bacterium
ACGTCGAGCTGGTACCCGAGATCGGCCAGGAGCCCGACTACGACGCGGCGCTCAACCACCTGGGGTGACTTTTTTCTGCCCTGCGGAAGTTGGCGCAATAGTTGCTGTTTAGAGTGATGAGCAACGACACTTAACCGATCCAAACAGGGACATTGGCATGAAGCTTGGCAGACTTATATCAGCTTTGGGCATGGTGGCAGCAGTGGCTGCCGCCATGCTGAGTGGCGGCTGTGAAAACGACCACAGCGTCGATGGCAGCGAATTCTACCTCTCACCCGCCTCCTACACCTTTGTACGTGAGAAAGATCACGTGGTCTCTTTCGGAGTACACGGTGCAGTGCTGCCCGTTACTTGGACCCTCTCTGACACCGGCATGGGTACCCTGAGCGGTGTGACGCCCGATACCGAGGTTGACGTCACCGTTGCCAACTACACCCGTGGCGAGAAGGCCGGCATCAATACTTTGATGGTCACCGATGCCCGCGGTTGGCGGGCCTCGGCCCGCATCACCGTCCCGGCACGGCTTGTCGACGCTGCCGGCACGGGCACCAATGGTGCCGCCAGTGCTACGGGTAGTGACTAGCGGCGGCAGCCGTTGTAGCTTGGCAGCGAAGGTGCAACATCAGGCCGGGGTGGCGGCCGATGGGGGGAGTGATAGACAAGAGTAGACCGGCGTCCCAGCGCACGGCGGTTGACTTTTCTTTGGCGCTGGTTGGTTTTTTATGGAACATCAAGCAGTGAATCTCTCAATCTGGCGGGGTGAGCCGGCGCTGGCGCCCTATCGTCTCGCAGCAGTTGTCGCAGGGCTCAAGAGCCTGCTTCCCAAACTGGGGGAGCTACAGGTCGAGGCTGATTGGCTCTATGTGCACAAGCTCTCCACCCCCTTCACCCCGCAGGCAGAACGTCTGGGAGGCATCATGCTGTCTGCCAAGCCCGGGGCGGCCCCCCGTGGCGGTTTTATCGTAGCGCCACGCAAGGGAACCATTACCCCCTGGTCGACCAAAGCAACCAGCGCGCTGCACAACGCCGGCCTCGACAACATACTCAGGGTCGAGCGCGCCATTCACTATACCGTTCACGACAGCGCCGGACGTGAAGTGCCGCTCGTGGCGCTCACACCGGCACTGCACCTCTTCTACAACCGCATGTCTGAAGGTATCTATGCCTCTCTGGACGACCACTTTGTCGTACAACCGCCGGCCGCCGGCCAAAGCTGCCCGGTAATGGAGCGTGGCCGCGAGGCGCTGGTGGAGGCAGATGCGGCTCTCGGTCTGGCCCTGAGCAGCGATGAGATCGACTACCTGCTGCAGGCCTATCAACGCCTGGGACGCAACCCCACCGATACCGAGCTGGTGATGTTCGGTCAGGTCAATTCAGAACATTGCCGCCACAAAATCTTCAACGCCTCCTGGACTATCGATGGTGAAGCCCGGCCGCACACCCTCTTCGGCATGATTCGCCATACCCACAAAGAACACCCAGCATACACTCTCTCTGCCTACCACGACAACGCTGCCGTGGCCGAAGGACATCACCTGCCGGAGTTGCGCCGCAGTGCAGCCGCCGGCAACTACAGCTTTGCGCCGCAACAGCTCGATCTCGTGATGAAGGTCGAGACGCACAACCACCCCACCGCCGTGGCCCCCTTCCCGGGCGCTGCCACCGGTGTCGGTGGCGAAATACGCGATGAAAACGCCACCGGCAGGGGTGGTGAAAGCCTGGCCGGCCTGGCCGGCATGATCGTCTCCAATCTCCGTATTCCCGGTCATGTTCAACCCTGGGAGAGGGAACTGGCCCCCCCGCCGCACCACCTCGCCAGCCCGCTTGAGATTCTGCTGCAGGCCGCACGTGGCGGCGCTGCTTATAGCAACGAGATCGGCCGGCCACAGCTCATTGGTCTGCTGCGCACCTACGAGGAGCAGGTCGATGGCCGGCTGCGTGGTTACCACAAGCCGATTATGATCGCCGGCGGCATGGGCGCCATCCGGCGCGCGTTGATCAACAAAGAGAGCGTGGCGCCCGGTGCGCTGCTGGTGCAGATCGGCGGCCCCGCCATGCGCATCGGACTCGGTGGCGGAGCGGCCTCCTCGCTCGATACCGCCGCCGCCGGGCTCGACTTCGATTCGGTCCAGCGCTCCGACCCCACCATGCAACGACGCTGCATCGAGGTGATTGATGCCTGTGTCAAGCTTGGTGCACACAACCCCATCTGCAGCATTCACGACGTCGGCGCCGGCGGACTCTCCAACGCCTTTCCCGAGCTGGTAGCCGAGTGTGGCGCCACCTTCCACCTGCGGCAAGTCGCGAGCGCCGACCCCTCGCTCTCCCCTCTGGAAATCTGGTGTTGCGAGGCTCAGGAGCGCTATGTTCTGGCAATCCATCCCGAGGCACGCCAAGAGTTTGCCGCCATCTGCGCCCGTGAACGCTGTCCTGTCGCCTTCGTCGGCGTGGCGCGTGCCGACCGGCAACTGATCCTGGAGGATAGCCACTTCGGCGACCGGCCGATCGACATGCCGCTCGAACTGCTGCTGGGCAAGCCGCCACGCATGGAGCGCGATGTCACCAGCCTCGCACGCCAGTTGCCCCCACTGCAACTCGATGGCATCACACCGCTGGCGGCCTTGGAGCGGATTCTGCGCCTCCCGGCCGTCGGCTCAAAGGCCTTTCTGATTACCGCTACCGACCGCAGCGCCACCGGACTGGTCCATCGCGACCAGCTCGTCGGCCCTTGGCAACTGCCGCTGGCCGACTGCGCCGTGACGATGTTCAGCCATACCGCCAGCGGTGGCAGCGCCATGGCGCTGGGTGAACGCACCCCCGTAGCACTGATCAACGCCCCCGCCTCGGCCCGCCTCGCCATCGCTGAAGCCATCACCAACCTGATGGGGTGCGATATCGGCCCCATCGAACGCATCAAACTCTCAGCCAACTGGATGGCTGCCTGCGGTGAAGCCGGTGAGGATGCCGACCTCTACCGTACCGTTGAGGCTGTCGGTCTCAACCTCTGTCCGGCGCTCGGCATCTCAATCCCGGTAGGCAAAGACTCCCTCTCGATGCGGACCCGCTGGGAGGATGAGCAGGGGCAGCAGTATCGCCAGACGTCACCGCTGTCGCTCCTCGTGACGGCCTTTGCCCGGGTCGAAGATGTTACCCGCACCATCACCCCCGACCTCAAAGCCGGAGCCTCCTCGCTGCTGTTACTCGACCTCAGCTCCTGGCGCAACCGCCTCGGTGGCAGCGCTCTGGCACAGGTCTACAACCAGACCGGCGACGAGGCGGCCGATCTCGATGATCCCGGCATACTGCGCCGCGCCTTCACAGCTATCCAGCAACTGGTGGCCGCAGGCCAACTGCTGGCCTGTCACGACCGCTCCGATGGCGGTGTGGCTGTCACCCTGATCGAGATGGCGATCGCCGGTGGCCGTGGCCTGCTGGCCGATCTCCCCGGTGATCCTGACGACCCGTTGCCCCCCCTCTACAGCGAAGAGCCGGGGCTCGTGATTCAAGTGGCCAACAGCGAGTTGGCAGCCGTACGCGCCACCCTCGACAGCCACGGCTTGGCCGACAACTGCGCCCGTATCGCCACCGTCCGCGACGATCGCACCTTTATCCTCCAGGTGGGCGGCAAACCGGCCCTACAGAGCGACCTCACCGCCCTCCGCACTCTCTGGTCGGAGACCAACTGGCAACTGCAGCGGCTGCAGGATAACCCCGCTACCGCCGATGCCGAGTTTGCCCTCGCCCGCGCGGCCAACGACCCCGGCCTCTCGGCCCATCTCACCTTCGATCCCGACAGCCCCCCCGCCGGCAAGACCACTCCAGCCGCCCCGCAAGTGGCGCTGCTCCGTGCTGAAGGCCTCTGCGGTTATACGCCGATGGCTGCCGCCCTGACGCAGGCCGGCTTTGAGGTGGTCGATCTCCACCTGAGCGACATGCTGCATCCCGGCTTCAGCCTCGACCGCTTTGCCGGATTGGTAGCCAGCGGCACCGCCTCTTACGGTGACATACCCGCCCCCGGCAGCGGCTGGGCACATGCCATCCTGGCTCACGACGCCCTCACAGCGGCGCTCAAAGAGTTTTTCCAACGCCCCGACACCTTCACCCTGGGGACAGGCAATGGCAGCCAGATGCTGCGGCTCTTGGCACACCTGATGCCGGGAGCCGACCATTGGCCGCACTTTGCCGATAACTACAGCGGACGCTTCGAAGCCCGTCTGGTGACGGTCGAGTTGCAGGAGAACAACTCTCCCCTACTACGCGGCATGGCCGGTTCACGCCTGCCGGTGGTTGTCTCGCACAACGGCGGTGCCGCCCGTTTTGCCAAAGATTCTGCCGCCACGACCTTCCGTGAGGGCAATCTGGCCGCCCTGCGCTATGTCGACAACCACGGACGCGCCACCAACAGCTACCCCTTCAACCCCGACGGCTCAGATGGTGCCATCGCCGGCTTTACCAACCGTGATGGACGCATCATGTTGCTGATGCCACTGCCAGAACGCGCCTGGCGCCGCGAACAGCTCTCCTATCTGCCAACGGCGCTACGGGAGTATGCTACCGGCCCCTGGCTGCGGCTTTTCCAGAATGCCCGCAATTGGGTGGGTGCGATTCAACTTAGTTGAATCGCACCGTATTCAGGAGTCAGTATCCAGAAGTTGTATAGCAGCGGTTTATATGTCACTTCATACCCCAAATTCTTGTCTTCGTCATGTGAGCACATCCATTCTGAATACCGGGTTCTGGCTTCTGAATTTTGGGTGCGCATCCTCTATTGTGGGTCGCACACCAACTGGGTCACCGCAAAATGACCTGCTTGACCTCCATCGGGCTGCGTGTCATACTCGCAGCTCGTGAAAAATCGTGACTCCAACGACGCACTCGCGGCTATAGTCGCCATAGTGATCGACCTCTGCGCCATCTGGTTGGCACAGATGGTCGCTGTCTGGATTCGTTTCGACAGCGGCTGGATTCCACTCGATCTGGGGCGCGAACCCGGGATCTATCACAAGTATGCCTTGGCAGCCTTGGTGGCGCTTCCTCTCTATCTGATTGTCTTTCAGGTACTCAAGCTCTACTCACGACCTCAGGAGGGGACCTTTTCGCATAAAATTCCCCGTATCGTGCGCGCCTGTATCTTCAGCGTCCTGATCATCCTCGATATCACGGCCCTGCTGAAAAACATCATCCCCCTCTCCAACGCCGTGGTGCTCGTCTCCTTTGGCACTGTCACCCTCCTGGTAGTGCTGGAACGCGCCATCATGTTTCAGCTTGAGATTGCCTGGGCGCGCCGCTCCCCACCCTACCGTCGTGCTCTGGTGATCGGTGGCGGCGAGGATGCAGCCCGCCTGATTGAGGCTCTCGCATCCGACCCACGCCTCCGCACCAGCGCCGTCGGTCTCCTTACCTTCCCCGGAGAGACGGCTGTTCCCTCCATCAGCCCCGCCCTGATCTGTGGCACTTATGATAATCTTGAAACGGCCGTCAAGGAGCACAATATCGATCAGATTGTGCTTACCGGCCACTCCCTCTCACACGAGGCTACCGTCGAGCTGATGCTCTTCTGCGAACAACATCTGATCCGCTTCAACATGGTGCCCAACCTCTTCCGCATGCTTACCAGCCGCATGGAGTTCAACCTCGTTACCGGAGTGCCACTGCTCGGTATCAGCCGCTGGCCGCTCGATCAAGTCTGGAACCGCATGGTCAAACGGATTGTCGATATCATCGGCGCTGTGGTGGGCTTGATCCTCTCGGCCCCCTTTGTGGCGCTGGCGGCCCTCCTGATTGTGCGCGAGTCGCCGGGACCCGTCTTCTACATTCAGGAGCGTTGTGGACGCCGTGGCCGCACCTTCCGCCTCTACAAACTGCGCACCATGGCGCCCGATGCCGAACAGGAGGAGACCCCCGGCTGGACGGTCGCCGACGATCCGCGCCGCACCCGTATCGGCAGCCTGCTGCGGCGCTACAACATCGACGAACTGCCGCAGTTCTGGAATGTGCTCTGCGGCGATATGAGCCTCGTCGGACCGCGTCCCGAGCGCCCCTACTTTGTCGGTCAGTTTGCCCCCGATATCGCCCACTACATGTGGCGGCACGTCTCCAAGCCGGGACTCACCGGCTGGGCCCAGGTCAACGGCCTGCGCGGTGATACCAGCATCGCCGAACGGGTCAAATACGACCTCTACTACCTCGAACATTGGTCACTCGCTTTCGACTTCAAGATTCTGTTGCGCACCCTGCTGGCCTTCAAAAACGCCTGTTGAAGATGAATCCATTTATCAATCTCTTTAAGACCCCCTGGTTCTGGTCAGCCTTTTTAGGTTGGACTCTGGCACAATGTATCAAGATGACGACCGACCTCGTGCGCACCGGGCGCCTCGACCTCTCCTATCTGGTCAGCACCGGCGGCATGCCGAGCGCCCATTCAGCGCTCGTTTCAGCACTGGCTACTTCGATCGGCCTAACCGAAGGGTTCGGCGCCCCGATCACGATTATCGCCGTCTCCTTTGCCGGCATTACGATGTTCGATGCTGCCGGTGTGCGTAACGCCGCCGGCCATCAGGCACGCATTTTAAACAAGATGCTCGACGAGCTCTTCCACGAGCACCGTCTCAACGAGGCACGTCTCAAAGAGCTGCTCGGTCACACCCGCCTTGAGGTTTTCGTCGGCATGCTCACCGGCATCCTGGTTGCCATGCTCGTCATCAGCCGTCTAGCGGAATAGCCATAGTCAGACGCTGCTCATATTCTCTGTCCCCAAACCCCTCATATTCTCTGTCCCCAAACCCGTTCCACTCACTTTGAAAAAGATTGCGATTAGGGTTGCAATTGCTCTCAGCCTTTGGTATAGTTGCCCCCGTTTTCAAAAGCGAGCGTAACTCAGTTGGTAGAGTGCCACCTTGCCAAGGTGATTGTCGAGGGTTCGAATCCCTTCGCTCGCTCCATTTTTTTTATGGGAGCGTAGCTCAGTCGGTTAGAGCAGCTGACTCTTAATCAGCGGGTCGTGGGTTCGAGTCCCTCCGCTCCTACCAAGACACCTTGGGCGGGCGTAATTCAATGGTAGAATAGGAGCTTCCCAAGCTTCTTACGTGGGTTCGATTCCCATCGCCCGCTCCATTTTCCGCATACCGATGTCGTCGCTACGCCTAACTATCTGCGTTCTGCTGCTCGCCCTCGGTGGTTGCGGTCCGGCAACCGACCCCTACGCTCCTACTACCTTCTGGCCTGTAATGGGTACGAGTGTCGCCTTCTCCACCCCGGCTGCGACCGGCAAGGAGCAGCATCATCAGTTTCAGCAGCTCGTCTTCCACACCATGCAGGAGGATAACGACCGCCTCTCCTGTTTTCTCGCTGAGAGCGATATCTCACGCCTCAACGCCGCTGCCGGCAGCGACACGCCGACCGTGATCGACCGCGAAACACACGAACTCCTTACGTTGGCGCTCAAAATCGCCGCTGAAAGTGGCGGTGCCTTCGACCCTACCGTCGCCCCCTTGATGCACCTCTGGGGCTTCCGCAGCTCGACACGCACAGCCGACTACCCCACACCTGAAGCTCTGGCCGCCGCTCTGGATCGTGTCGGCTGGCAACACCTCACCCTCTCACCGGCCACTGCTGCCCCCCCCTGTAGCGCTGCCTTGCAGCTCACCGGCATGGGACTCGACCTCGGCGCTATCGCCAAGGGCTACACTGTCGACCGCGCCTGCGAAGCCTTGCTGGCCGCCGGGGCTACCGACTTTCTCGTCAATCTCGCCGGCAACATGCGCAGCCACGGCCGCCCGGCCCCCAAGCGCGCCGCCTGGCGTATCGCCATCCGTGATCCGCTCCACGACGATCACTGGCTCGGTGCCATCACGCTGGCCGCCAACGAGGGAATCGCCACCTCGGGCAACTATGAACAGTATGTAGTGATCGATGGCGTACGCCATACCCACATCATCGATCCCCGCAGTGGCATGCCGGTAACGGGATTGATTTCGCTCACCGTTGTCGCCTCCAGCGCCACCGAAGCCGATGCCCTCTCGACCGCTCTCTTCGTGCTGGGAGTCGACGGTCGCCACGAACTGTTGGCACACCACCCCGGTTGCGGTGCGATCTATCTCACCGACGCCACACCGCCGCGACTACTGGTCACTGCCGCACTCCACCAGCGCTTCACACCGGCCCCCGCCTGGCAGACGGCTCTCACCCTCATCGAGTAGCTGCTACTCCGAAAAGGCCGCCGTCTCGCGCAACGCCGCCAGGTGTGAGGCGTCGTTCACATAATCGGCGCTCCAGCAGGTGCCATCCCAATGCAGCAGACTGCAGGCCGTATTGGTCAGCCCCGGCCACTCCAGCCCCGGCAATGCCGCCAACAGAAAGGCGCGCATCAGGGCCCCATGCGACACCACCACCACCCGCTCCCCCGGATGGGCATCACGGATGGCGTGGAAGGCGACCAGCGCCCGGGCACGCAACGCCTCCGGACTCTCACGCCCCAGCTCCGGTGCCGCGAGCGAAGGGAAGAGCGTGTGGGCATCGCGCATCAACAAGCCTTCGCGCAACCCCTGCCCCTGTTCGCGCAGATTGCGCCGCACCACAAGCGGCAGGCCGGTCGTCAGCGATACCGCCTCAGCCGTCTTGAAGGCGCGTCGCAGATCACTGCTGTAGAGCGTTGTCCACTCCTCTTGCGCCAGCCGCGCCGCCACCATCTCCGCCTGAGCCAGCCCCAGTGGCGTCAAAGCGGGATCCAACTCCCCCTGCACCCGTCGTTCCAGATTCCACTCGCTCTCACCGTGACGCACCAGACAGAGCGTCATCTCCCCTTTGCCAGCTCCTGCACCCATCACTCACCCATCATCTCTGTTTTGCTGATCCTCCCCTCGATATAGTCGAGGAAATCGGCCGCCTTGTAAGAACTCCGTACCAGTGGACCTGAAGCGACAAATTGGAAACCGCGCTGATAGGCCATCTGCTTCAGCTCGACAAACTCCTGTGGCGTATAGAATCTCTCCACCGGCAGGTGTTTTTTGGTCGGCTGCAGATACTGCCCGAAAGTGACGACATCGACCTCTACCGACCGCAGATCATCGAGCGCTTCGCTGATCTCTTCAAGAGTCTCACCCAGTCCCACCATCAGCGACGTCTTGGTCCGGCTGGCGGGGAAGTTCTGTTTATAGAAGTCGAGGCAGCCAAGCGTCCGATCATAGTCCGCCCGGCGGTCGCGTACCACATGGGTCAGCCGCCGCACCGTCTCCAGATTCTGTCCGATTACAAAGGGCTTGCTCTCTGCCAGCCGCCGCATCCGCTCCGGCTGACCGCCGAAATCGGGTACCAGAGCCTCCACCTTCGTCTGGGGGTGCTGCTGATGAATCGCCTCGATCACAGCCGCAAAGTGCCCGGCGCCATGATCCTCCAGATCGTCGCGATCAACCGAGGTCAGCACGACATAGCGCAGGTTCAACAGCCCCACCATGTCGGCCGTATTCTTGATTTCGGCCGGGTCGAGATAGCCGCCGGGGTTGCCCGTCTTGACATTACAGAAGCGGCAGCCGCGGGTACAGGTGTCTCCCAGGATCATAATCGTCGCCGTACGCGCCTGCCAACACTCCGAAAGATTGGGGCACGACGCCTCTTCACAAACCGTATGCAGTCCCCGCTCACGCAGGCTCCTGCCGATCTGCTGGTAATTCTCTCCCCGCTTCAGGGGCACCTTCAGCCATTCTGGTTTCATCGCTAATTCACGTTGTCGAGGTCGTTGCGGATTGACCCGCTTTACTGCCGCAGACCAGCCATTGGCCGGGACGGGCAGGATGGGTGGTGCCGTCGAAGGCGATCCGGCCGTTGACAATTGTCTGACAGACGCCGCCGGCGTAACTGTGTGGTACGGCAAAGTTGCTGTTCTCATGCAGGTTGTCGAGATCGATCACCACCAGATCGGCCCAGTAACCGGGCTCAATGCGGCCACGGCCGGCAAGCTGAAAGGCCTCGGCCGGCAGTGACGTGAGCCGGCGTACCGCTTCGCCCAGCTCAAAGCCCAACTCCCCTGCTGCGGCCAACTTCAAAAAGCGGATCGCCGTGGCGTAGTTGCGCGGATGGGGATGGTCGTGCGACAATGCTCCGCTGGTGGCCCGGATCGAGGAGTCGGAGCCGACCATCACCCACGGCTCGCGGTAGATGCGGCGCATGTTCTCCTCCGTCATGGAGGCAAAAAAAGCGCCGGTCTGCAGCTTGTCCATACGCAAAATCTGGACAAAGGCCTCTACAGCCGTGCAGCTCCAGGCGTCTGCCACGACAGTTATCGGCTTGCCGCGGAAGCGATACAGGGCCGGGTGCCGGGTGCTGCCGATCAGCGCCCCCTCCCAGCTTTCAGCCGTGGTATTGTCGGTCAGCTCCTCAATCAAACGGCGGGCGGTAACGGCGTCGTTTAAACGCGCCAGCATCGTCTCGCGATCACCGGCTTTGGCCCAGAGCGGCAGCCGGCTCGAAAGCGAAGTCGCGCTGGCACAGTAGGGATAGCGGTCGGCATAGAGGTGGCAGCCCGCCGCACGCGCCTCGTTGAGCAGAGCCAGCACGTTATCCAGCTTGTGCCAGTTGGCGCTGCCTGATGTCTTCAGATGTGATATCTGCGTTTTGACTCCCGTGGCGCGCACCAGCGCCAGCACCTCGGCGACCGACTCCTCCAGTTGCTCGCCTTCAGAACGCATGTGGGTGGCATAGTGGCCGCCGCGCATGGCAGTCGCCCGCGCCAGCGCTACTACCTCCTCCGGCTCGGAGAAGCAACCGGGGCGATAGATCAGCCCGGTAGAGAGGCCACTGGCCCCCTCATCGAGCGACTGCTCCAGCAGCTTGACCATCGCCGCCACCTCGGCTTCAGTCGCTGCGCGCCCTTCATAACCCATTACGGCTGCCCGCAGCAGGTTGTGCCCGACGAAGGCGACTACATTGACCGCGTGGCCCCGGCTCTCAAGCATGCCCCGGTAGCCGGCCATGGAACGCCAAAACGCGCCCCCCTCCTGATTGGCAGCCAGCCCCAGCTCGCTCAACACCGCCTCGGTGTCGCCCAATTGCTGCGCCCCTCCCAGCAACGGCGCCCCGGATGAGCCGCACTGTCCTACAATCTCGGTGGTAAATCCCTGTCTGATCTTGCTGGGAGCATCGGGCTCAACCAGCAGATAGGCGTCGGAGTGGGAGTGAACATCGATAAAGCCCGGCATGACCCAGAGTCCGGCAGCCTCGATCACCTGCCGTCCGCCAGCCGCCGACAGCTCGCCCACGGCTACGATTTTGCCATCGCGTACCGCCACATCGGCAACCACAGCAGCCCCGCCGCTGCCATCAAAGAGGGTGCCGCCACGCAGCAACAGGTCGAACTCCGGCTCGCCACCCGCGACCGTATCCCCTTCAGTTGTTGCCTCATCACCACCCAGCATCGCCACCACCTGCTGTTGCACTTCGGCAATCGCATCGAGCTGCAACTGCGGGTCTAGAATCACAAAAGTGTCGCCACTGGCCCGATGTTCGTAGATACGCAACAGGCCACCCGTCTCATGCTGGCGCGTATCCCGCTCGATCAACTGTTTCTTGCGCTCAAGCATGACGGCCAGGATATAGACCACATTGGCATTGGCCGGGTCTTCGAGCGCCACCAGACGCCGCAACAGCGCCTCGGCTGTCTCACGTTGCAGCGGCTCACTCCGCTGTGCCGCCGGCAGGCTCTCGATAAACTCCCCCTGCCAGAGACTGAATGGGGTTACATCCTCTTTGGACAGCTCCCAGCAAGGAACGCAGTAGTCGCTGCGCTCATATCCCCCGTCGGTGGTCAGGAGCAGCGAGAGGCACTCTTCACCACTCTTGAAACGTTTGTCACAACGCACACACCCGCGCCCGCGGGGGCGTATATTCCACTCATGCGCCATCGGATCAGGAGACTATTCAGCCATAAAAAAAGGCCGCTTGCGCGGCCGTGAAACTGGTGCACCCGGAGGGATTTGAACCCCCACGTCTCGCGACATAAGAACCTGAATCTTACGTGTCTGCCAATTCCACCACGGGTGCAAAAGTGACGCCATTATGCCATAACCAAACTCTCCGGTCAACCATAAAGCGTATCAACCCTATGGAGTTTTGTCATATGGCTAATGTAATGATCCCTACAGAGCGTATCGAACGTGCCATCCTGCTGTTGCGAGGGCAAAAGGTCATGCTCGACCGCGACTTGGCAGAGCTGTACGGTGTTGAAACACGGGTGCTCAATCAGGCCGTCCGCCGCAATATCGAGCGCTTTCCCGATGATTTTATGTTTATCCTGACAAGAGAGGAGTTCGAAAATTGGAAATCACAAATTGTGATGTCCCCTGCCGAGCGAATGGGGCTCCGGCATCCACCACTAGCCTTCACCGAACAAGGCGTGGCGATGCTTTCAACTGTCTTGCGGAGTCCACAGGCGGTAAAGGTCAATATCGCTATTATGCGTACTTTCGTGAAATTGCGTACACTGCTCTCCGCAAACGCCGAGTTGTCGCGACGACTCGACGAGCTGGAGGCAAAATATGATCAGCAGTTCAAGATCGTCTTCGATGCTATCCGCCGACTGATGCAAGCGGTCCAGAGCAATAGCTTGCTGCATGCTGAGTTTTTAATTAGTCATGGGGCGGAGGTCAACGCACGAGATGCAAAAGGCCATACGGCTCTACATCGGGCAAAAGAGACTGGAAACCGTGAGATGTTACAACTGCTGCTCGCTAATGGGGCGGAAGGGGTTTAATTAGTTGCAAGCGGTCACCTAAAACAGGCCACGTGTGGCACTTGAAAACCAGCCCCCCACAGAAGGGTTTATAATATTAAGTGTACTCCGAAAGGAGCTTTTCACTATACAAATCAAATCGAGATGGTGGCATCAAGGGCGGGGAGAAGTCTTGGAGGGGGATCAGCGAGAAGTTCGGGGATGGGTGG
>CAZRGQ010000074.1:0-2466 GCA_964599645.1 uncultured Lentisphaerales bacterium
CGTTGCTGACAGCGCTAGATGGGGCGCTATGGGGGCAAAGTGCTCTTGAGGGGCGATAAAGTGCTTGTAAAGAGTGGTTTTGTGGCTTTTCTGGTGGTTTGTGTGGTGTTTGCCAGTAATGCAGGTGTGTTTTGTGATATCCATCGATCAGACAGGTCGGTTGTCTCGGCTTTATCCTTCGATGTGCCTTTTTGCTACGGCTAGTATGCGGCGAAAATGCGTCGGCTGTCGTACTCAGCATAACTCTATAAGCTATTGGGGAAGTAATAAAGGGACTGTCCCTATTATATTAATAAAGGGACTGTCCCTATTATATTGACCAAAATCCCGGTGCCAGCGGACTGAGAAAACCACGGCGAAGAGGTGGCAACGTATAAAGCATGAATGCACAAAAAGAGCACAGATGGCGCTCTTTACATGCATTTTCTCTCGCTCTACCCTAGAAACCCCAGAAACCGAGCCATTACGTGGATTTAACGCTGAACGCTTAACTTTTAAGTGGCTGACGCGCTGCGGCGGCAAGAGCCTGCTGCCCTCCAGCCCGGCGGCAGGTGCCAAGGGATGCGTATGCAGCGTGCTCAGACAAGGACGGCGCGCCGTCGCCGCCGCCGCACGTGCTGCTACCACTCCGTGGTTGCAGCAATACTGGATGTTGCCTTTTTACCGGGGCTGGGGTATGCTTTCGGGAGTTGGCGGCAGGGGGCCGCCCATGAAGGGAGAAGAGTGATGAAGCTGGAGTTACGGGCTGGTTTTGTAGGTTTTGGTGAAGTCAATACACCGCGGGAGTTTATCGAGCCGCGTTGCCGGGAGGCCATCGGCTGGCTTGAGGAGCGCGGTGTGACCGTGCTGGCGACCGCTCCGGTGAGCGATGATCCTGATGGCAATGAGGCAGCCAGAGCCGCGGCCGAGCTGGCCGCCAGCGAGTGGGATGTCCTGGTGGTCTGTATTGCCGGCTGGATTCCAGCCTGGGCGGTCTTGCGCACTATCCAGCAGTTCCGCCACAAGCCGCTGGTGTTATGGGGCTTGAGCGGCTGGCAGGAGGGGGGACGCTTTGTCACTACAGCCGACCAGGCCGGTTCAACCGGACTGCGTCTGCCGCTGGTGGAGCTGGGCTTCAACCTGAAGTATGTGGTCGGGCGGATGAACGAGGCGCCACCTGTCGAGCGGGTCGTCGACTACATCAAGGCGGCGGCAACGGCGGCGGCTTTGCGGCGGGCCCGGATCGGCATGGCCGGCTATGCCGATATGCGGCTCTACGGCACGCGCTACGATGCCGTCAGCTTGAAGCGCACGATCGGCCCGGAGATCGAACATTTTGAACTGCTTGAGGCGGCGCAGGAGATGGAGCGGGTGTCGCCGGAGGCGGTGGCCGGGCTGGCCCGGCAGGTGCGCGAGCGCTGGCACTTCACGCGTGAGCCGCAGGCGGGGACAGTCGAGAACTCGGTACGTCTCTTCCTGGCCTTTAAAGCGATCATCGAAGATCGCAAATATGACGCCTTCTCATACAACGATGTCGATGGCGTCAAGCGCCTGTTGCACTTTGCCCCGGCTGGCGCCATGACGCTGCTGCACGATGAGATGCAGCTCCCGACAGTGCCTGAGAACGATACCCTCGGTGGCGTCACGCAGTTGATGCTGCACTATCTGACGGGGCAGATTGCCGCTTATCTCGAATTTTATGAGTTCTCCTCAAACGGGGCGGTAATGGGCGTACCCGACTACGTGCCGGCCGAGATTGTCGATGGCCGGGTGACGGTGATGCCCAACGCCTTCGGCTCTTTTGGTGAGGGGCTGTTGAACGTTTCCAAGTTGAAGCAGGGGCCGGTGACGCTGGCACGCCTCTTTTGCGCCGGAGGCAAGTATGCGCTGCATGCCGTTAACGGCGTGGCTGAGGCGCCACCCGCCTGGGAGGAGGCCGGCTGGGCACCGCCGGCACCGCAACTGCCGAGTCTCCATATCAAAATAGATGATCCCGAGGCTTTTCTGCAGCAGATCGCGGGGCAGCACTATATCATCACCTATGGCGACCAGATGCCACTCCTGCGGGATCTCTGCAACATTCTCGAGATCGAGTTGGTTTAGCATGAGCCGACTCTTGACCCGCACCGCCGCAGCAAGCTGCCGCTACCTCTATCCAGGGATGCTGCTGCTGACTGTGGCGGCCATTTTGCTGCTGACTGGCTGCCGGCGGGAGCGGGAGCTATGCGGCGGGATGCGGCGGACGGATCAGCCACGGATCGTCTCACTGGCACCGAATCTGACAGAGATGCTCTTTGCTGTCGGGGCAGGCGAGCTGCTGGTGGGGCGTACCGACGTCTGCGACTGGCCACCGGAGGTGACTGAGGTGGCGGTGGTGGGCTCATTTGGCCGGCCCAATCTGGAGGCGATTCTGCAGCAGCGTGCCACGGTGGTGTTGAGCGTCGACCTGGAGGACAAGATCGCCCTGCAACCGCTCTTGCGCTACGG
>CAZRGQ010000074.1:2566-12735 GCA_964599645.1 uncultured Lentisphaerales bacterium
GAGTACGTGACGGTCTCGTCCGAGTGGGTGGTACGGGAGAATCCCGAGATCGTCCTCTGCTTCTATATGTCAGAGGGCAGCGCCAAACGCGTCGGACGGCGGCTTGGCTGGCAGCAGGTGGAGGCGGTAGTGCGGGGAGAGGTCTACGACGGACTCCCCGCCGACCTCTTCTTCCGCCCCGGCCCACGGGTCTTTGAGGGCGTTGATGCCCTCAAGGCCAAGCTGGCCGCCCGGGAGCCGCCGGCGGACTAAGCGTTTAATTCTGGCTTAGAAGCGGATATTGACCGCAGCATTGAAGGCTTTGTCGCTGCTGAAGGCCTCATAGGAGAGGCTGAGGGTCGTGGCACGGGACAAGTAGAGATCGATGCCAGCCACCATGCCGAACTTCGAGCCGGTGACGTTGAAGTCGTCGCTCTTTATTTTGTCGAGGACGGGGCCGCCGAAGATGCCGATCGCTTCGGGCCAGTAGTATTTGTTGCCGATCAGCTCGTTGACCAGATTGAGTGTCAGCGAGCTGTAGAACTCGACGTAAGAGGCGCTGTGGCCTTCAAGGTCGGGACGTGCCGCCGTGATCTGTCCCAGAGCTTGCAGGCGCACTTTGGTCTCAAGGTTGAGGCCGTTAAGCAGGTCGTGGTCGAGCAGGTTGATCCAAGCACCGCCACCATACTCGGCGGTGGTATCGGAGTCCCCTGGACTTGGCTTGGCCTTCATCGTCATCGAGCCAATCAGTCCGTAGACCGAGACCCAGTCGAGCAGGTCGTAGCCGATGTGCAGCATATACTTGTTCTGGCTGAGGTCACGGTGGCCGAGCTCACGCTCGCTATAGCGATAGAAGCCTCCGAGGTGCCAGCCTTCAAGGTTTTCGGCAGCCAACAGGTAGTGCGCGCCGGACGCTTCGGCAGCACGCGGCGAGGCCGAGAGGCTGCTGCCAATCAGGAGCGAGGCACCGACAAGGGTGGCGAAAAGAATCGTGCTTGATTTCATGTGGTCATTATCCTTACATTTGCGTACGCGAAGGCGAGCGCTTGGTGATTCCAGAATTAGACTCTCTGCAGTTGAGATAATATGGTATCGTTTAATGGCGAAAAGACAAGACGAAAAGAAAGGTTTTTTTTATGAAGCTGCGACAACATCTTTTTTGGGCACTGCTGCCCCTGCTGCTGACGGGCTGTTTTGAGCACCGTGAGGCGCCACCCCGTCTGGTCGAGGCCATCGGTCTGGAGGCGGCGGTGGCGTTACAACCGCAGGTACAGCGTCTGGTCCTAAACGGTGAGAGTTTAGGCACCCTGCCGCCGCTGCTGGCCGAGCTGCCGCAGCTCGAAGAGTTGCTGCTGCGCGGGGCCAAGATCGATACTTTTGACGGTTTGGCTGCCCTGCAGCGTCTGCGAGTGCTCGACCTCTCGGCCACCGGGCTGCAGAGCCTGCCAGCAGAGTTGCCACAACTCGCGACCTTGGAACATCTCTACCTGGTCGACAACGCCCTGACCAACCTGCCGTCGACGGTGGCCGGATGCAAACAGCTCACCTATCTCAATCTCGACCGCAACCGGCTGCAGGCGCTACCCGCCGAACTTGCGACGCTCACCTCGCTCCGCTGGCTGCGCCTCAACGGCAACCGCTTGACAGCGCTGCCTGAAGCGATCGGGGAGTTGCACAACTTGCAGCGTCTCTATCTGCGCGACAACCGTTTGGAGGCTTTGCCGGCGAGCTTGGCTGAGTGCTGTGAACTGGAGGACCTGGCCCTATCCGGCAACCTCCTCAAGGAGTTCCCGCTGGCGGTGACGCGCCTGCCGAAACTGCGCAACCTCGATCTGCGCGGCAACCCGCTCACAGGGGAGCTGCCGCTCGAGGCGATCGCCGAAATGAAGGCCTTGCGCCTGCTGACGCTGACCGGCTGTGGTATCCCGCTGGAGCGGGAGGCGGCCTTGCGCCGGGTCTTGCCGCACTGTCTGATTACACTGTAACAGGAGGCGCAAGCGTTGCAGATATGTTACCGCCTCTACAGCTGGAGACGCTGAAGAGCGCCATCCACGCCTCGCCCTACGTTGAACCGCTGTTGCAACTCTGCCGTGATGTGCAGCAGGCCGGTGGCCGGGCGCTACTGGTGGGAGGCTCGGTACGCGATGCCCTGCTGGGCGCCGCTCCCAAAGACCTCGATGTGGAGGTCTATCACCTTGCGCCGGAGGCTCTGCTGACCCTCCTGCAGCGGCGTCACAAGATCGACCTGGTGGGGCGGGCCTTCGGCGTCATCAAGCTCCAGCACCTGCCGCTGGATGTCTCGCTGCCACGGCGGGAGTCGAAGAGCGGCAGGGGACACAAAGGCTTTGAGATTTATACCGATGGCGCCCTGACGCTTGAGGAGGCGGCGCGGCGGCGCGACTTTACCGTCAACGCTCTCTCCTGTGATCCGCTCTCCGGCGAGCTCTTCGACCCCTACGGCGGTCTGGCCGATCTGGCAGCCGGAGTGCTGCGCCATACCTCAGAGCAGTTCGCCGAGGATCCGCTGCGGGTCTTGCGTGGCATGCAGTTTGCGGCTCGTTTTGAGATGCGGGTGGCGCCGGAGACGGTCGCGCTATGCCGCACACTGGGGCTTGAGGGGCTGCCGCCCGAGCGTCTCTTTGAGGAGTGGAAAAAAATGATCCTGCGAGGTGTACGCCCTTCACTCGGGCTTGCCTTCCTCCGTGAGTGCGGCTGGATCAACTTCTTCCCCGAGCTGGCAGCGCTGATCGGCTGTGAACAGGAGCCGGAGTGGCATCCCGAGGGCGACGTATGGGATCATACACTGCACTGTCTCGATGCCTTTGCCGCCGGTCGCAGTGGCAATGAGCAGGAGGATCTGGCGGTGGGACTGGCAGTCTTATGCCACGATCTGGGCAAGCCGGCTACGACGCGCCATGAGCGCGGCCGCATCCGCTCGGCCGGACATGAAGAGGCGGGCGAGGCCCCTACCCGTGCCTTCCTGGAGCGTCTGACGCGAGAGGCAGACCTGATCGAGCTGGTGATTTCGCTGGTTAAACACCACCTGCGCCCGCAGATGCTCTACGATGCCCGCAGCGGCGACAGCGCCATCAGACGGCTCTCGGCCCGGACACGGCTAGATCTGCTGGTACGTGTGCATCGCGCTGATCGTGCCGGGCGGCCGCCCCTGGAGGCCGGTGATGATCCGGCCGGCGACTGGCTGCTGGCACGGGCACATGAGTTGGCTGTGGCCCGTGCGGCACCGCGTCCGCTGGTGCAGGGACGCCACCTGCTGCCATTGGGCTATCAACCGGGCCCTGAGCTGGGGCACCTGCTCGCGGCCTGCTATGAGGCGCAGCTTGATGGTCTCTTTACTACCACTGAAGCGGGGGTGGCCTGGCTGCAACAACGGTCTGCTCAGGTGCCTAAAGGGTAGCAAGCCTGCTGTAGGTTTTTGCCTGCCGTGCTGCAGGCATGCTATTGCTCCACGACCGCTGCAGGGGCGGCGAGAGCTGGGGTAAGGAGATTGCCATTGCGGCGCAGTTGCTCCTGCAAGGCCGCTATCGGGAGGGCTGCGAGATCGCCGGCATGGTTGCGGGCGGCTGTGGCAGCCGCCAGACCGGCCACCTCGCCGGTGACGGCACAGGTGGGGATGGCACGGGTGCAGTCCCAGATGGTGGTATCGGCCGAGATGCAGCGCCCGGCGGTAATCAGGTTACGGTTACACACCCCGCGCAACATCTCGAGAGTAATGGCAAAGACGGGGCCGCGCCGCCGCCAGTCGCCGGTGAGGCAGAGGGTCTCGGGGAACCAGTGGTGCATGTCGCTCTCGCTGAGCGAGCGTTGGCCGACCAGGCGACGCGTGGCGCGGAAGCAGGCCAGCAGCGGTGGGGCAAAGGGCTGCAGGTCTCTGTCGGGATGTTGGGTTGCCAGCCGAGCGAGGTCGCGGCGCAGCATTTCACGACTGGCGACTATCTGGGCGGTAACCTCGTCGCCATTATCACCATGATAACCTGGAGAGTCGAGGTCGGCCAGCGACAACGTCTTGGAGTAGGCCTGGCTGGCGGTATAGAGCTGGGGGCGGTTCTCCAGCAGGTAGTAGAACCAACCGGCGGCGACGTTGCTGCCGAGCGATTCGGTCGCCTCACCGGCAAAGTAGCAGATGTCGGCGTCGCCACTGGCATCAACGACGCTGCCGCAGGCGACGGCGGAGCGGCCGCTCTTGTTCTCGATGATCAGATGGCTGATCGCCTCGTCCCGGCGTACAACCTGGCAGACACGGGTGTCGTAGAGGAGTTTGACGCCGGCGGCCAGCACCCACTCTTCGAGAGCCAGCAGATAGGCGGCGGGGTTGAAGGTGGCGAGGTAGCGTTTTTTGCGCCGGGCGTCCGGATCGTCGTCGCCGGTCCAGCAGGCGGGAGGGTGGCTGAAACCGGCGGCCTGATTCTCCTCTTTGAGGTCGCGCACCGAGAGGTGGAGCAGTTCGGCGGCGATACCACCGATGATCTGGCGCCCCATGCCGTCGCAGATCGGCAGCCAGACGGTGACGTTGCCGAGGGTGGCGAGTCCGCCGAGGCCGAAGCTGCGCTCCAGCAGCAGCACCGAGGCGCCGCTACGGGCAGCCGCCACGGCAGCGGCGACGCCGGCGATGCCACCACCGGCCACAACGACATCATACGTGCCGTAGAGCGTAAGCTGGCGCGCCGGTTCGAGGATGGAGGCAGAAGTGGATGCGGAGTTATTAGAGTTCATTGACAGCAGGTGGTTACGGGTTGAAAACAGCCTGACGCTTTTTTCGTATGCCGCCATCTTAGTCCGGTTGATGGCTTAAAGCAACTTGCAACTGCCGCCGTGCCGCAGCAAGGCAGAGGGGGTGCGATCCACAATAGTGGATGCGCACCAAGAATCCAGAAGCCAGAACCCGGTATTCAGGGTCGCATAGGTGCGACGCTATTGTGTCTTGGGTCGCAAAAGGGCGACTCAGCGCAAGGGGATTCGGCTTTTGATCTTAAAAGGTAATTTAATGAAATGCAATAAAATAGACACGAATTGACTGGCTGGCAAGCAGTTGGCACGCAACTTGTATATAGAGAGAGGCAGAGCGTTGTTAGAGCAGCGCATTTTGAGTAGTAGAACCATGACCATTGCAATCACAACCTGGGATGAGAGAGTTTCGCCGGTACTCGATGTGGCACGCCGGGTGGAGCTCTACGGCTATGCCAATGACCAGTTACAACTGCTTAAGGTAGTTGAACTGCCCGGCGACAACTTTGAGGCACAGGTGGCAGCGTTGTGCCGGCTCGACACGCGGTTGCTGATCTGCGGCGCCCTGTCGCGCCCGTTGGCCCAGAGTCTGCGGGCGGCCGGCTTCGAGTTGGTTCCCTTCACCAGCGGCAGTGTCGAGGCGGTGGTGGCGGCTTGGCAGGCGCAACGGCTGCCACAGGTGGCGTTGCGGATGCCGGGGTGCCGGGGGCGCAACTTCGCCTGGTGCGGCAGTGGTGATGGTGGAGCGCGTCGTGGTCGCGGCCGTGGCCGTGGCGGACAGGGGTTGGGGCGTGGCGGCGGGTGCCGCCCACCTCTCGATCCCAACATAATGAATTGAAAGGAAGAGTTGTGAAACTAGCCATACCGATAACCGGCAACAGCCCTGAAGCGAGTATCGATCCGCGTTTTGGACGCAGCGCCAACCTGCTCATAATCGACAGCGAGAGCGGTGAGTATCAGCATTACAGCAACGAGCAGAATCAGAATGCCCCGCAGGGGGCCGGGATTCAGACGGCGCAGCGCGTTGCCGAGCTGGGGGCTGATGCTGTCATTGCAGGACATGTCGGCCCGAAAGCTGAACAGGTGTTGCGTGCCGCCGGGATCGCGATCTATGCCTGTGAAGGCTGCTCTGCTGCTACGGCCGTGGAGCGTTTCAAGGCCAAGGCGCTCTCTTTGAGCAACAGTTGATTTTCCGGCTTGCCCTTGCTGTGGTCCGGGGGCCGGCCATTTGATCTGACCACAAAAAAAGAGAAGAGGTATCAGATGCCTGGATTTGATGGAACAGGCCCCCAGGGAATGGGTGCCATGACAGGGCGCGGTGCCGGTCGGTGCGCAGGCGCAGCCGGTCAGCAGTTTGGAGCACGCGGTTTCGGGCGTGGTTGCGGTCGTGGTGGCAACTTTGGCGCGGGCCGCGGTGGCGGCTGGGGTGGCGGGCAGCGTTTTGCTTGCGCCGCAGCGCCGGATGCAGCACAACAGCGCGCTCTGCTGCAACAGCAGGTGGAGTTGGCAGAGAGTCAGCTCAAAGCCCTGCGTACGCAGCTCGATAGTCTGGCGGACGGCAAGAGTGAGTAGTGCTCGCCTGGGGCGTGGCCAGCGTCCGGATCGCAAGGGTCGGCGATGACCATTACGATTGCCAGTGGCAAGGGTGGCACAGGTAAAACCACCTTTGCCACCAATCTTGCCTGGGCGCTGGCCGAGCGCGGCGCTGAGGTGCAACTACTCGATTGCGACGTTGAGGAGCCTAACGACCACCTCTTTCTACGGCCGCAGTTTGAGGCGACCAAGGCGGTAACGGTGCTCAAGCCGCAGTGCGACCCCGAACGCTGTACCGCCTGCGGCAAGTGCGTAGCGGCTTGTAACTACAAAGCCCTGGCACTGGTAAAAGGTAAGTGGCTGCTTTTCAACGAGCTTTGCCACTCCTGTGGCGTCTGTAGCCACGTATGTCCGGTTAATGCGATTAGTGAGCGGGAGCTGGCGATCGGCGAGGTGTCATATGGCATGGTTGCGGCCAACAGCCTCAGTGCGCAGCACCCTGCCTTTCGCTTTGCGCACGGCCTGCTGCGGCTCGGTGAGGCTTTGGCGCCGACGGTGGTAGCGGGCGTCAAGGAGTTAATTCAGCCGGGGATACTCAATCTGATCGATGCTGCCCCCGGCACGTCGTGTCCGGTGGTGGCCGCAGTGCGCGGCACAGATGGCGTGGTGCTGGTGACTGAACCGACACCCTTTGGCCTTAACGACTTGAAGCTGGCGGTGGCTTTGACGCTGCAGATGGGGATACCGACGGGGATTCTGGTCAATCGCTCAGATGGAGAGGATAACCTGATTGCCGACTACGCAGCAGCCGTGGGTCTGCCGCTGGTGGGGCGTATCCCCTTTAAGCGCGAGTATGCCGAGGCTTACGCTGGTGGTGAATTGCTGGCGGCACGCTTTCCTGAATTTAAGGAGAAGCTGCTGGCCATCTACGACAACTTGAAGTTGGCAGCACCGGCTGCTCCGCCGGAGTTGGCCGTGGAGTTGTTGCCAGCCACTGAGAGCCATAGAGAGGCTGCGGCAATTGAGCGGCAGTGGCGTGAGGTTACGATCATCAGCGGCAAAGGGGGGACAGGCAAAACGACCATTGCAGCGGCCATAGCACACCTGGCGCACGCCAAGGTTCTGGCCGACAACGACGTCGATGCCGCCGATCTCCACCTGCTGCTGCAGCCGCGCCGGCAGGAGGCACACGAGTTTGTCGGTGGTCAGGCAGCCGCTATTGCTGCGGCTGCCTGCAGCGCCTGCGGGCTCTGTGCGGCCGCTTGCCACTTCAAGGCCATCGCTCAAGACGGGCCGCCCAACAGCGAGGGGGTAGCGAGCTACCGTGTCGAGGCGTTGGCGTGTGAGGGGTGCGGCCTCTGTGCCCTGGTGTGTCCGACCCAAGCGATCACGATGCATCCGGTGGTGACGGGGCACTGGTTTGTTTCGGAGACAGCGGTGGGTCCGATGGTGCATGCGCAACTCGGTATCGGCGCCGAAAACTCGGGACGCCTCGTGACACAGGTGCGGCAACGTGCCGCGCAACTGGCCAGTGACAATGCACTGGAGCTGATTGTCAGCGACGGTCCGCCCGGCACGAGTTGTCCTGTGATTGCCGCGATCACAGGGAGCGATCTAGCGCTGCTTGTGACGGAACCGACGGTTTCGGGGGTACACGACCTTGAGCGCGTTTTAAAGCTGGTGGCGCACTTCGGCGTACCGGCACGTATCATCATCAACAAGTACGACTTGAACCGTGAGCAGGCGGCGCGTATCGACGCTTTGGCGGAACAGTACCAGACACCGGTAGCAGGGCTTGTCCCCTTTGTGCCGGAGGTCAATGCGGCCTTGATGGCAGGCCAAAGCGTGATAAGCTACGGTGACAATCCGGCGGCGACAGCCATCCGTGAGGCCTGGGCCAAGGTTGCAAAGGAGCTGTACGCCACCTGAGCGGGGACGCGGTTTTGGGTCCTTAACGTCCCGCTGTCGGGTTAGCGTATCATGATCAGGGTGCTGCCAAGAGCCTTGAGGCGCTGCGGGCCGTCGGGTCCGGCGCTATCCCAGCCATCATAGCTGCCGCCCGGCCAGGGGGCGCGTATGGTGATGGTATGGCGGTCGTACACGTCGCGAATACCATCTCCATTGTAGTCGAGCTCCAACGCGGCGGTAGCCGGCGGGGTGAGATGGAGGTTGAGCAGGCGCAGGCCATTAATGGTGAGCCGGTCGCCATAGGCGAAGTCGCTGGTCACCGGCAGTGCCAAGGTGCGATTATCATCGGTGAATTGCGGCACACCGATTTTGGCTGCGGTGCTGCCGGACAGAGTCGGTATTTCTGCTGCATCGAAGCTACACCTCCAACCGGAGGGCAGTGAGATGCGTAGCGTATCACCGTTGGCGATGCCGCCTGACAACTCCTCGTCCAGAATCTCGATCTCAGCCAGGAGGGGCTCTTCGGTGAAGTCGAAGCTTGTAGCAGGTTTAAAGTCAGGTCTATGGGACGCTAGTGGCTTAAACTGGATGACCTGACCGAAACCGTCACCACACAGTTTAACAATTTCGCGTAGCTTCGGCTGCTGTCCGGTGTGTATGTTATGATTGCCAATAAACCGCATTTTACTATTGATGAACGCGGGCTCGTCCTCGCCGAAGAGATCGTCCGCCGAATTGACGGAGACCCCCAACGGCGCGGATTGGCTCATGCCCGTGATTTGTGCGATAAATGGCTTTCGATGTGCCGTTCACCGGCGATTGAGGAGTGGCAGCGTCTGCTGGACCAAGATTGGTCGTCAATCCGTGAGATCCTGCTTGACTCATCGGAGGAGGGCGCACGGCTCCGCCAGAGTAGCCCTTTCTGCGGTGTGCTTTCGCCGCGCGAGCGCTGGCAGTTCTACAGAAAAACAGGAGATCGCCATGACCCGCCGCCAACTTGAGCACATCCTGCGCGTCAGGCGCCGTCACGGATGAAAGCGAGATCGTGATTCTGGGCAGCCAGTCCATTCTCGGCAAATATCCGTCGCCGCCCGAACCACTCTGCCGCTCGATTGAGGCGGACGCCTATCCGCTCAACGCACCGGAAAAAACCGACCTGTTATCCATCGACGACGACCGGACGCGCGAGGCCGCCCAAATCATCTATGACCGCTCTCTCCGTACCATCATCGAGACCGTTTGATGACCGCAAAGCGGACGTGCTGCGCAAGGTCAGCCGCACGCTCGGCGATCCCGAGGCTCAACCCATGCTGGTCGGCGCGTTTGCGCGCGACGTCTGGTTTTGGCACCTGAACGGGATCGAGACCGGCGACCTCCAGCGGGCGGGTGCCGTGCTCCTTGGCCGCGACATGGCGGCGATTGCCGGGAAAGAGACACGGGCGGAAGTCGTCGCCCGCCTTGTAGCGGAGATCCGCAGCCACTCCAGGTGCCCGCTCACGCAGGAACTCATGCGGCAGACAAAGGGCGATTTCCTGAGAGCCCGTGAACTTATGCGCGATCTGTTGGCCGACCCAGCGGAAATCTCGCCGGAAGATTTCTTGGCCAAATGACCCCTCATGTGCTATCCTTGCCACTGTTTCATCAACCAAATGGAGTCTCGCTGACCTGACCAACATCGGCAAGGGTCTTTTTTTGTGGGCAAGGGGCGAAAAAGGAGACCGTGGAAGGTTTTGTGGAAGGTCGGGAGGAGTTAATACGATGGGGGTGCTGGGGGACAGAGAAGGGGGGTGCTGGGGGACAGAGAAGGGTGCTGGGGGACAGAGAATGACGACCGACGGTTGCTCTCTGTCCCCAGCTATCGTCCCCAGCTATCGCCATGCTGTTCTCTGTCCCCTAACTCCGGTCCCCTAACTCCGAAAACCGGGGACAGAGAAAATATATTTTTCAAAGTGAGTGGAAAAAGTGGAACTGCCACTCTTCTATAGGGTGGGTAGGGCGAGTTGCCC
>CAZRGQ010000075.1:0-12517 GCA_964599645.1 uncultured Lentisphaerales bacterium
GCGCCCAGATGGTGCGCGAAGTCGCCAGCAAGACGAGCGACGTGGCCGGCGACGGTACCACCACCGCCACTCTACTGGCCGAGACGATCTACCGCGAGGGTCTGAAGAACGTCACCGCCGGTGCCAACCCGATGAGCATCAAGCGCGGTATCGACAAGGCTACCGCCGCCGTCGTTGACGCCATTGCCAAGCAGGCAAAGCGCGTCAAGGAGCACACCGAGATTGCACAGGTGGCAATCGTCTCCGCCAATGGCGACAGCGAAATCGGCGACAAGATCGCCGACGCCATGGACAAGGTCGGCAAAGACGGCACGATTACCGTCGAAGAGGCCAAGACGATCGAGACCACCCTGGACGTCGTCGAGGGTATGCAGTTTGACAAGGGCTACCTCTCGCCCTACTTCGTTACCAACGCCGATGCCATGGAGTGCTCACTCAGCGATGCGCTGATCCTGATCTACGAGAAGAAGATCTCGAGCCTCAACGACATGCTGCCGCTGTTGCAGAATGTCGCCAAGACCGGCAAGCCGCTGCTGATCATCGCCGAGGATGTCGAGGGCGAAGCCCTGGCAACTCTCGTCGTCAACAAGCTGCGTGGCACGTTGCAGGTCTGCGCCGTCAAGGCTCCCGGCTTTGGCGACCGCCGCAAGGCAATGCTCGAAGACATCGCCATCCTCACCGGTGGCAAGATGATCAGCGAAGACCTCGGCATCAAGCTCGAGAATGTCGAAGTGGGCGACCTCGGCAAGGCCAAGCGCGTCACGATCGACAAGGATAACACCACGATCGTCGAAGGTAGTGGCAAGACGAGCGACATCCAGGCGCGTGTCGGCCAGATCCGCCGCCAGATCGAAGAGACCACCTCGGACTACGACCGCGAGAAGCTCCAGGAGCGTCTGGCGAAGCTGGCCGGTGGCGTCGCTGTGATCAACGTCGGCGCTGCGACCGAGTCGGAGATGAAAGAGAAGAAGACCCGCGTCGAAGATGCGCTGCACGCCACGCGTGCCGCCGTCGAAGAGGGTGTCGTAGCCGGTGGCGGTGTGGCTCTGCTGCGTTGCCAGAAGGCGGTCGAGACACTCGAACTCTGTGGCGACGAGCAGGTCGGTGCCGCAATCGTGGCCCGCTCGCTCGAAGCTCCGCTGCGTCAGCTCGTCAACAACGCCGGCCTTGAGGCGGCGCTGATCGTCGAGAATGTCAAGCAGGGCAAGGGTGCCTACGGCTACAACGTGGCGAGCCGCGAGTATACCGACCTGATCAAGGCCGGCGTGCTCGATCCCGCCAAGGTGGCCCGCACCGCGCTGCAGAATGCCGCTTCGATCGCCGGCCTGTTGCTGACGACCGAGTGCATGGTGACCGAGATTCCTGAGAAGAAGGAAGCCATGCCCGCCGGTGGCGGCATGGATGGCATGGGTGGCATGGGGATGTAATCCCCGCCTCTTATTGACAACCTGAACTTGTGCGGCGATGGTAGTAGTGCCATCGCCGCTTTTTTTATGTTAGGATAGAGCCACTTTTGACCATGCTTATCACAGCACCATATGCCCTCCTCGGGCTAACGACGCTGGTCGGACTGGTGGCCATCTATACCTTCCGCGCCCGTTTTCGCCGTCGTCCCGTCTCCAGTCTGATGTTGTGGCGCCAGACGCAACAGCCGCAGCATGGTGGTGTACGGCGCGACCGGCTGGCCCTGCCGCCGCTCTTCTGGCTGGAGCTGCTGCTGCTCCTCCTCTTGATTCTGGCCGCGCTCAACCCGCACCTGCGCCGCTCTGAACACGGCACACTCTTTATCGTCTACGACGCCTCGGCCTCGATGCAGGCCCGCAACGAGGCGGGAGAGACGCCACAGGAGCGCGCCGCAACGCTGCTCGAACGCCATCTGCGCCAGCGCCACCACCTGCGCCAGCGGCTGCTGCTGGCCCGTGCCAGCGGCGCCGAGAGCGTGGCGGCGCTGCCGTCCGCCCGCCTGGCCGACTATCTGCGCCACTACCCCTCACTCGATAGCAGCGCCGCCCTCGATACC
The DNA here is from genome assembly GCA_964599645.1 of uncultured Lentisphaerales bacterium. GTDB lineage: Bacteria > Verrucomicrobiota > Kiritimatiellia > RFP12 > JAAYLN01 > JAAYLN01. Next base: position 2,021 of record CAZRGQ010000075.1, read on the forward strand.
ACGCTGGCCCATGCCCTGGCGCTGGCCGGGAGTTCCGACGAGATTATGGTCCTCACCGACCATGCGCCGCCCCCGGAGATCGTCCTGCGCCCCGGCCTCATCTGGCACGCCCTGGGGCAGCCGCTGCCCAACCGCGCCGTGACGCTCGCCACGCGCACTTGGCTGGGGGCGGGCGAGGAGTGGCTGCTGGTGGAGGCGGCCTCTTACGGTTTCCAGGAGCAGAGCCTGCCGCTGCGCATTGTCACCGGCGACGGCCACCTGCTCTACGACGCTCCGCTGCAACTCAATGCCAGCGGCCGCGGCACACTGCGCCTCAACCTGCCACCCGCCACACCGGAGCTGCTGGTGGAGTTGCCCTCCGATGCCCTGGCGCTGGACAACCGCGCCCTGCTGCTGCCGGAGCCGCCACGACCGCTCAACGTGGCCCTCAGCTTCGCCGATCAGGAGTTGTATCGCGTTGTCAGCCGCGCCCTGCTGGCCACCGGACGCGCCCATCTCGATACCACGCCCACCCAACTGCTCTTCAGCGACCAGCCCGCCCGAGCGCCTCATGGCGTCTGGCACTGCCGCCTGGTAGCCCCCGACGCCCCCGTGAGCGGCTTCGGCCCCTGGCTGGCCGATCAGACCCACCCGCTGCTCGAGGGGGTCAGCCTCTCCAGCCTGCCGTGGCAGACCGGCACCAACCAGCTTCCCGGACGAGCCCTGCTGTTGGCCGGCAGTCAGCCGCTGCTCTCTCTGGAGAAGCGGATCGATGGCGGCCAGACGCTCCACCTCATGAGCGGCAGTGCGCACGATGCCCTCTATCGCTCACCCGCCTGGCCGGCCCTCGTCTGGAATCTGCTGCAGGAGTGCGCCGAGGCGCAGCCCGGACCGCCCCGCCACAACCTTAAAGCCGGCAGCGTGGTGCGCTTTACACCGCCGCCAGGCGCACGTGAAGTGGTCTTCGAGACACCGACCGGCCGGGTAGAGCAGAGCGTGCGGGGCGGCAAGGTCGCCTGGGCGCCGGTTCAGCCGGGGCGCTACCGGATGGAGTTGGCGGCTGGAGAAACGGCCGCCTTTGCTGTCAACTTCCACGCCCCGGCCGAGTCGGACCTGCGCCGGGCCGGCTCAGGCACCTGGCACGAACCCCTCAGCATCACCCAACTGCAGCGCACCCACCGTTCGCTCACTTGGCTGCTGGCCACCGCGGCGCTGCTGCTGGCCCTGCTGCATCATGGCGTGATTGCCCGCGTGGCGGGTCGGCGCCCCAACACCCATAGCGAGAGATAAGATGCTCAACCTGACCATTACACTCTTCGGCTCCTCGATCATGGAGGGACGGCACGGCGACATCGCCCCGGCGGTGCGCTGGTACAATCAGTTGCAGCGCCAGTTGAGCGAACGCTTCCCGCTGGTCTGCTTTCCCATCTACAACGCCGCCATCGGCGGTGAATCGACGCGTGAATGTATGGCGCGCTTTGCACGCGATGTGGTGGCCACCCGGCCCGACTTCTGTCTCGTGATGGTCGGTGCCAACAACCACGACTGCAACCGGCCGGAGCGCATCCTGGCCGACGGTGAGCTGGAAGCACTGATGGTGCAGCTTGCCGCCGGCCTGCCGGCAAGCTGTCAGCCGGTTGGCGTGATCCTCAACCGCGTGATCAACGCCTGGCACTTTGCCACCCATGCTCCGGCCTATCAGGCGTGGCTCAGCCGCTACGGCGGACTCGACGAGGCGCTGGAGCCGGAACGCGACGCCTTTCGCAGCTTCATCCGGCAGCAAGGCTGGCCGAGTCTCGACCTCTGTCAACTCATGGCCGCCGATCCCGCCCGCTACATCATGCCGGAAGATGGTATCCATCTGAATAGTGAGGGCCACACCCTCTTTGCCAGCGGCATGTTTGAGCTGCTGGTACCGCTGGTCGGGGAGCGTCTGGACAAACCCCGTTAATCCGGCTGCAGGCCGCTATCCCACCATGTTTACCCTGCTCTATCCTGCCCTCCTGCTGCTGCTGATACCGGCCGCTCTGGCGCTCCATCTCTGGCGACTGCCCACCCGCCTCTTGCGGCTCCTGCGCGCTCTGCTCTATCTGCTGCTGATTATGGCGCTGGCGCAGCCCAACCTCATGTTGCGCCGTGGCGGTGGCAGCGTCGTGGTGCTGGCCGATCGCAGCGCTTCGCTGCCGGCCGGCACGGCGGCGCGGCAGGAGACACTGATCCGGCAACTGCAGGGCCGTCGTCGTGTTGACGACCAGCTTGGCGTGATCTCCTTCGGCAGCCGTGCCGCCATCGAACATCCGCTGCAACAGGGCGTCTTCAGCGGCTTCACCGTGACCCATGATCCCGACGCCTCGAATCTCGACGAGGCGTTGCAGCGCGCTCTGGCGCTGATCCCCGCCAACACGCCGGCCCGACTGCTGCTCCTCAGCGACGGGCGTCACACCGGCAACGACCCACGTGCCACCGCCGCTCTCGCCGCCACCCGCAACATCGCTCTCGACTACCGCCTGATGAGCCGCCACAGCGGCCACGACCTCGCGATCGAAACGCTTGAAGCCCCACAGGAGCTACGCCCCGGTGAACCGCTGCTGGCCACCGCCTGGATCGATGCCCCCGCCGCCCAGACGGTCAGCTATACGTTGCGGCGCGGCACTACGATCGTCGCCCGCGGCCACCACGCCGTGCCGCGGGGACGCTCGCCACTCCTCTTCCGCGACCGGCCCGAGACTGCCGCCGGCACGGTCCACGGCTATCGCCTCGATATCGCGGGGGAGAGCGGCCCCGATCCGATTCCTGAAAACAACTCAGCCCGCTTCCTCGTCTCGATCGCCAGTGAGAAGCCGCTCCTCTGCATCCCCGCTGCACCCGACTCCCACCTGCCGCAACTCCTCACTGCCAACGGCCTCAAGCTCCATACCATCGCCCCTGAAGAACTCGACGCCACCGTGGCGGCCCTCGCCGGCTACAGCGGCATCATCATCGAAAACTGCCGTGCCGAACTCCTCGGCACCGGTGCCATGCAGACGCTGGCCGCCTGGGTGGAGCACGCCGCCGCCGGTCTCCTGATGACGGGTGGCCGCAACTCCTTCGGACTGGGCGGCTACTATCGCTCGCCACTGGAGGCGCTGCTGCCCGTCTCGCTCGAACTGCGCCGTGAACACCGCAAATTCTCCATGGCGATCGCCGTTGCGCTCGATCGCTCCGGCAGTATGGCAATGCCGGTAGCCGGCGGCCGCAGCAAGATGGACCTGGCCAACCTCGGCACCGTTGAAGTGTTGCGGCTCCTCGGCGACTACGACGAGATGGCTGTCCTGGCGGTCGATACCCAGCCGCACATCATCGTGCCGCGCATGCCGGCGGCGCAGATGCGCCGCCAGGAGTCGCGTATCCTGGGAATCCAGTCGATGGGCGGCGGCATCTACGTCTACGAGGCCCTCAAGGCAGCGGTGGCGCAGTTGACCGGTTCGCAGGCCGGGGTGCGCCACATCGTCCTCTTCTCCGATGCGGCCGACTCCGAAGAACCCGGCAACTACAAGGAGCTGCTCGCCGCCACTGCCGCCGCCGGCATTACCGTCAGTGTGATCGGTCTCGGGCTGCCGGGCGACTGCGATGCCCCCCTGCTGGAGGATATCGCCGCCCGCGGTGGAGGCCGTATCTTCTTCACCAACGACGCCCTCGAAGTGCCACGCCTCTTTGCCCAGGATACCTTTATGGTGGCGCGCAACACCTGGCTTACCAATGCGGTGACACCCCAGTTCACCGTCGCCCTGCGCGAACTCTCGCCGACTCTGCCGACCACTGCGCCGCCCCTCGGCGGTTACAACCTCTGCTACCTCAAGCCCGAGGCCACTCTGGTGGCTCTCTCGCCCGACGAACATGAAGCGCCGCTGCTGGCGCTTGGCCGCCACGGCACCGGACGGGTCGTTGCCTTCACCGGCGAAGCCGATGGAGCCGACTCGGGTCCCTTCGCCCAATGGAGTAGCGCAGGCGAGTTCTACACCGCCCTGGCACGCTATACCGCCGGACCAGAGGGCGAGCTCGGCGAGGGGCTGCTGCTGGAGCAGCGCCAGGTGCCCGGCGCCATCCGGCTGACGCTGCATGTCGACCCCAAGCGCCCCGAACTGCAGCAGCTTGAGGGCGTCAGCGCCACCATTCTGCGTCACCGCGCTGGCGACACCCCCCGCGCCGAGCGGCTGCCTCTCACCTGGCAGCGAGCCGACAGCCTCAGCGCCGAAGTGCCGCTCAGCGGCAGTGAAACGCTCCTCGCGACGGTTACCCTGCCAGCGGGCGACTCGTTCAGCCTGCCGCCGATCACCTTGCCCTACTCGCCCGAATTCGCCCCCGATCCCGGCGGTCAGGGAGCGGCGCAACTGGCCGAACTGGCGCGCCTCAGCGGCGGTCAGGCGCTGGCCGACGTCGGTGAAATCTGGCAACTGCTGCCACGCGGTCTGCGTCCCCTGCCGCTCGCCACCTGGCTCTATCTACTGGCCGCCCTGCTCTTTTTGACGGAGATTTTTGAGCGCCGTACGGCCTGGTTCTCCGGTCGCCGCCGCACGGCAACCCCACGCCGCGCCTCCGACTCCAAGCGTGAATCCGCCCGCCCCTCACCCCGCCGCCGCGGCCGTACCAAACCGCGTGAAGAGCTGCCCACCCCCGCCGACACATCCGTGCCTGAACCAGCTCCCGAATCCCCCGAATCTCCCCTGAGCCGCGCCAAACGCCGCGCCCGCGACCGCACGCGAGGGTCGTTGTAAGCTGCAGAGGACGAGGCCACACCAAAAAATGGAGAGCGAGGCTGTCCCGAGCCGCAGGAGATGGCAAGCAGGAATTGTTCTTTGTCCCCCAATTACACTTATCTTGTGCCAGGTGTGATACACCATCCACCCCGTCTCATTCAATAGCGCCCTGTTACGCCCCATCCAGTCGCAGCGGCGGCGTTTACGCCGCTATCCTGCCCACCTCACTCCTCCCCACCCTCCGCAATATAGCGGCAGGCTCCCAGCTCACAAAAAAAGCGCCTGCCGCCTCCGGGTGGCGGGCGGGGCTTGCCGCGGGGCCGTACAATAGGGTAGAGTATAAGGGCAATGACTTGATGTTCCACTCTGCATACTGGTAGTTTGACATGCTTAAAGAACGCACCATGATCGTGGCAGGACACACCTGCTTTGATATCCACCCCGCTTTTGACCCGCCGCAGGGCGGGCTCGAATCACTGTTGGTACCGGGCAAACTGGTGGAGGTCGGGGCGGCACGTACCACCACCGGCGGGGCCGTCTCAAATACCGGTCTGGCCCTCCATCGCCTCGGTGTACCGGTCCGCCTTGCCGGCAAGGTGGGGCACGACTCCTTCGGTGAGGGCATCCTGGCCAACTACCGGCTCTATGGCGCAGGGCTGGCTGACTGGATGATCGTCGACCCGGCTGCGGCGACCTCCTACTCGATCTGTATCACGCCGCCCGGCTTTGACCGCATGTTCTGGCACTACCCCGGCGCCAACCACACCTTCAAGGCTGCTGATATCTCCGACACGCTGCTGGCGGGCGCCGATCTGCTCCACTTCGGCTACCCGCCGCTGATGCGTGAAATCTACCGCAATGACGGCGCTGAGCTGGTGGCACTCTTCAAACGTGCCAGAGCCGCCGGCATCACCACCTCACTCGACATGACGCTGCCCGATCCGGCCGCAGAGTCGGGCCGGATCAATTGGCGCACCCTGCTGCAGCAGGTGTTGCCACACGTCGATATCTTTGTGCCGAGTCTCGACGAGATCGCCTATATGCTCGATCCCGTCGGCGGGATGGAGATTCGCACCCGCAGCGCGGCGGGCGAGCCGCTGGGTGGCTGCGATGCGGCTGCCGTAAAGGCACTTGCTGATGAACTGCTAGCCTTGGGCTGCGGCGTGGTAATGCTCAAGCTGGGACAGCAGGGCGCCTATCTGCAGGCCAGCAACGACCTGACACGCTTGCAGCAGTGCGGGCGGTGCGGTCCGGCCGAGGCCGCCGCCTGGCAGGGAGCGGCGCTGCAGGCCGCCTGCTTTACGGTGGTGGTGGCCGGCACGACAGGCGCCGGCGACTGCACCATCGCCGGCCTGCTCGCTGCCATCGCCGCCGGGCTCGATCCGGCTGCAGCACTGCGTATGGCGGTGGCCGTCGGTTCGGTCAGCGTCGAGGGGCGCGACGGTGCGCGCGACCTGCCGCCGTGGGAGGCCGTCACGGCCCGTCTGGCCCGCGGTTGGGAGCGCGACCCCACACCTGTCCCCTTCCCCACGAGCGTCTGAATAATGAAGCTACTACACTTTGGCGCCGGCAATATCGGCCGTTCACTCGTCGGTCCTCTCTTTGCAGGGGCGGGCTATGTGGTCACCTTTGTCGATACGGCGGCCGAGATCGTGACCGCCCTGCAGGAGCGCGGCAGCTACCGGGTGGTGATCAAGGATAGAATACCGCCTGGCGCTTCTGACAGCGTGGAGGTGGCTGGTGTCACAGCTATCGACGCCGCTGATCGTGCGGCGGTGACGGCGGCTGTGGCCGCAGCCGACCTGATCGGCACCTCCGTCGGAGCTGCCGCCCTGCCGGCGGTCGTGCGCTCCATGGTGCCGGGGTTGCAGCAGCGGCGGCAGCCGGTCTCGATTCTCTTGTGCGAAAATCTGCATGGTGCGGTAGAGCTGGTGCGTCAGACACTCCGTGCAGCCTTGCCACCGGAGTCGCCGCTGGCGGAGCAGACCGGTCTGGTAGCCACCAGTATCGGCAAGATGGTGCCGCTCATGCCGGCTGCCGTGCGTCAGCGTGATCCGCTGGAGGTCTGGGGCGAAGCCTACAACCAGATCATCGCCGACCGCCACGGTTTTGCCGGCACACCGCCGCAGGTGGCAGGTCTGATCCTGCAGGCCAACTTTCAGGCCTGGGTGGAACGCAAGCTCTTTATCCACAACCTGGGCCACGCCACCTGCGCCGTGCTGGGGGCGCGTCATGGAGAGAAACTGATTGCCAGCGCGCTGGCGCACCCCGAGGTGGCGGCGATTACACGGGCGGCGATGATGGCCAGCGCCACTGCCCTGATCCGGAAATATCCCACCGAGTTCAACTCCGTCAACCAGCAGGAGCATGTCGACGACCTGTTGCGCCGCTTTGCCAACCGTGCGCTGGGCGACACCGTCTACCGCGTAGGACGTGATCTGCCGCGCAAGTTGGCCGCCGATGACCGTTTTATCGGCGCTTTGCGCCTGGTGGCGGCCACGGGGGGCGATGTCGATCCGCTCTGCCGCAGTATTGCGGCAGCGCTCCATTTCGATGGTGTCGATGAGGCGGGCGAGCCGTATGAACGCGATGTGGCCCTGCGGTCTGCTGTAGCGGCCGAGGGGGTGGTGCCGTTGCTGGTGCGCCATGCCGCACTCGACCCGCTGCAATTCGCCCGCGAGCTGAAGTTGATCGAGGAGTACTACCATGAATTCGCCTAAGCTGCGTCTGGCCCAGATCGAGGTGGTACCGGGGGCACCACGCACCAACCTGCAGCAGATGTTGCAGATTGTGGCGCAGGCCGAGCAGGAGCAGGTCGACCTGCTGATCTTTCCCGCCCTGGCCTTGAGCGGCGTCCTGGTGGGTCGGCTCTGGCGTACGCCCGACTTTATCCACGAGTGTGAGGCGTGTGGCGACGAACTGCGGGCGGCGGCCAGACGACTGGTGCTCATCTTCGGCAATGTGGCTTGCGACTGGCAGGAGCGCAACCACGACGGCACACTACGTCTCTATAACGCCCTCTTTGCAGCCGAAGCGGGGCAGTGGCTGCCACCTCTCGGGAGAGAGCGGCCATACCTGGTGGCCGGCGGTTACAGTGAACCGGCCTGGCGTGCGGCAGCCGCAGAGTGGCGCCACGGCGGGCCGGCGGAGTTGTCGGCTCTGATAGCGACCAGGCGTGCCGGGCTGCTGGGGCTGCTGCCGGGAGCGCTCGCCATGCCACCGGAGGTGGCCGCCGCAGAGGCGCGCAACCTGGCGGCAGCCGGCGCCGGGATGCTCATCACAACCGGACCGACCCCCTTCTGCCGTGATGGTGCGGCGCAACAGGCTGAGGCTTGCCGCACCCTGGCCGCTGCCGCCGCCCGTCCGCTCGCCTACATCAACCAAGTCGGGGTGGAGGATGGCGGCAAGACGATCCATCTGCTGGCCGGCGGCAGCAACCTCTATACGGCGGCCGGTGCGCATCTGACGCCCCTGCCCCCCTTCAGCAGCGGTCTCCTGAAGTGCCACCTGCCATCTGAAGCGGCTGTGACTGCCGCTGCTGAAACCGAGAGCGAGGTGGCGACCATCACCTGCGGGCTCCTCTATGGTGCGCAACAGTTTATGCAGCGCTCGCGCATCAAGCGTCTGGTAATCGGTCTCTCCGGCGGCATCGATTCGGCCCTCTCGGCGGCGCTCTATGGTCGTCTGCTGCCACCGGAGGACCTGCTGCTACTCTCGTTGCCCGGCCCCTACACCTCGGCCACAACCCGGCGTCTGGCCGCGCAACAGGCCGCCAACCTCGGCTGCCGCTTTGCCGAAGTGCCGATCGATGCTGCCGTGGCGCTGACGCAAGCGCAGTTTGCCGCTTTGCGTCCCTCCGAAATCCCCGGCGTACCGCCTCTGACGCTGGCGCTCACTCCCCGGGCACTGGAGAATGTGCAGGCGCGTGACCGCGGTGCCCGCATTCTGGCCGCCGCCGCTGCCGCCTTCGGCGGTGTGGTGGCCTGCAACGCCAACAAGAGCGAGTTGACGATCGGCTACAGCACCCTCTACGGCGACATCATCGGCTGGCTGGCGCTGCTGGGCGACCTCTGGAAGGGGGATATCTACGCCGTAGCGCGCTACCTCAACCGGGAGATCTACCGGCGCGAGGTGATTCCGCAAGGCTGTTTTGAGATCGTCCCCTCGGCCGAGTTGAGCGCCACGCAGGCGGTGGAGCGCCGGGAGGGCGACCCGCTCCACTACCCCTATCACGACGCCCTCTTCCGCGCCTGGACCGAGCGTCCGCTGCCGCCTGCCCCAGCCGAACTGCTGGCACACTACCGGCGCGGCACCCTGGCGGCCGAGCTCGGTTTTGCAGGCACGGTGGAGGCGCTCTTCCCCGATGCCGCCGCCTGCGAAGCCGACCTGCAGCAATGGTGGCAGCTCTACACCGGCCTGGCACGCGCCAAACGGCTGCAGGCCCCACCAGTCATGGCGCTCTCGGCGTATCCCTTCGGAGTTGAGTGAGGAGCTAGTGCGTCGCCTTTTACTCTCTGGCGGCCGTGGTGGTATCAGCAATACAACGTCTATAAAAGCCGTTTGAGAGGTGACCACATATGTTACGACTCTCGCACGCCGACCCCATTTTGCGGGAGTTGCCACGCACCTCTGCCTCTTTTCATGCGCAAACCCTTGCACCACGGCTCATCAGGCGATTCGCCCTCCATTGGACAATGGTACTTGTCGCCACAAGGTAGGGCGTGTCTCTCCGAGACCGCCGCAGACGGCTGCGGAGAGCCCCCCTACCTGTGCAAAAGGAGGCGCATCTGAAGTGGCAGCGCAAAATCTTCCGCAATTTTGGGGCCGAATATCTCTATTGCAAAGCCTGCACCCTTTGCTGTACAATTAGGTCGCGGTAAGCATGCATGGTTGCTTTGCAGCCGGACTGTGCATACCGCAAACAACTGCTACAAGGAGAGATGTTTATGAAACTGCTTCTCACAGAACAGATATTGCATAGGCATCGCTATGCCGGCGCCCTCTTTTCAGCCGCAGTGATGCTGGTTTTGACAGGTGCAGATGCCCGGGCGCAGAGTCTGCAGCGAGTCCGGCAGAGTGGTGATTACGAGATACACGACTCCTGGCAGGAGGTACACGGTGTCGGTGCCAACCTGCATACGGTGCAGGTTTATAAAGTTACGGAGAAGCTGACCGGCAAAGGGGAGACAATGCACTTTTCGACTTCGGGAGAGCGTTTGTCGGAGTCGCAGCGTAAAACCATGCGGCAGAGCGCTTATGCCGATCGGGTGCATCCCAGATTGCGGAGACAGTTCACTGATCTGGCGCTGAAGCAGCGTTCCGGCGGTGCAACGACCAACGTGACGGTCTGGATCAGCATGCCGGAAAGTGCGGTGCAGGAGCTGGAGCAGGTAGCGGCTGTTGATGATTCATCCTATGCACCAGAGATCACCGATGATATGCAGGAGCCAGCACAACTTGCACAATTGGCCGCCAGGGACGCGCAACTGGAAACTGAAAACACCAAATTGATGCAGTTGCGCGCAGAGGTATCCGGCAAGTTTTCCGCCGTGGTGGAGAGCTTTGTCAGGGAGATGGAGCTGCGCCCCGAACAGATTGTCTATCGCTACAGATATGCCCCGGCAGTTGTCCTGCGGCTCACTCTGGAGGAGGCGGAGCAAATAGCCCGGAGTCCGCTGGTGAACTATCTCTTTGGTGACGAAGAGACCAAAGAGGAGCTGGACATGATCGCTCCTGCCAGCAAGGCTTGCACAATGTGGTCGTACGGCTACACCGGTGCAGG
>CAZRGQ010000076.1:0-12144 GCA_964599645.1 uncultured Lentisphaerales bacterium
TGCCACGATTTCCACTCACTTTGAAAAATATATTTTCTCTGTCCCCGGTTTGCGGTCCCCGGTTTACGGCGTAGGGACAGAGAACAGCATGCGTTCTCTGTCCCCCAGCGTCCGTCCCCCAGCGTCCTCAGCAGCTTCTCTGTCCCCTCAGCGTCCCGGATCGCCGGGCTCCGTACCGGCAGCACCGCATCAGCCCGGGTGTAGACAGTCGTTTAAGCGGAAGTGTTTAAGTGGCCGTTTAAGATGGAGTTTAAGTGTGGGTTTAAGTGTTCGCTTACGCCTTAAACGGTCTCCTTAAACGGTGATCTTAAACCTCCCTTCTTAAACTTTACTCTTAAACGGCTGCCTTAAACAGGGCCAGGCGAGTAAGTGTGCGAGTAAGTGTCCCGCGGCATGCGCCGGAATGGGCGGCAGGCTCTTGCCGCCACAGCGCGTCAGCCCTCACTCTCTGTCCCCCCCAGCGGCTTCTCTGTCCCTTGCTATCGTTGCGGGCTCTTCTCTGTCCCTTGCGATCTTGCGGTTCTCTTATCGCGCCTCCTATGCCTCCCCCCCTGCCGACACACTCGCCTTAATGATTGCTTAATGCCGACAAAAACGGCAAGATAGAACGTTCAGGAGTTTTTAAGCATGAACCAGTATGATCTAGTCGTTATCGGTGCCGGCCCCGGTGGCTACCCTGCTGCCATCCGTGGTGCCCAACTTGGACTCAACGTCGCAATCGTCGAGCGCGAGGCGCTCGGCGGTACCTGCCTCAATTGGGGCTGTATCCCCACCAAGGCGCTGCTTGCCTCGGCCGGGCTCTATACCCTGGCCAAAGAGGCAGCGCCACTCGGCGTCACCTGCAGCGATGTCGGCTACGACTATGGCCGGATGGTCGCACGCAAGGATGAGGTGGTAACACGCCTGACAGGCGGTATCCGCCAGCTTCTCAAGGCCAACGCTGCTACCCTGATCGAGGGCACGGCCAGCTTTGAAGCTCCCGGGCGGCTGGCAGTACGGGCGGCAGACGGCACAGTCAGCCGGCTCCACGCCCAACGGACCATCATCGCAACGGGGAGCGTATCAGCCATGCCGGGCTTTATCCCGCGCCACGAACGAGTGGTCGAGAGCCGTGCCTTTCTGGCCCGTACCACACTGCCCAAGTCGCTGATCGTGCTCGGTGGTGGTGTGATCGGCTGCGAATTCGCCTGCCTGGCAGCACAGCTCGGCACCGCAGTTACCATCGTTGAGATGCTCGACGATATTTTGCCGCTGCTTGATCGCGACGTACGCCGCCTGTTGCGCCGGCGCATGGAGGGCCTCGGTATCACCATCCGTACCGGGGCGCCGCTGCAGGAGATCACTGCTACGGAGCAGAATGTCAGCGGCAAATTTAACGAAGAGACCCTCGAGGCTGAAATGCTGCTCGTCGCCATCGGACGGAGTGTCGAAACCGATCAGCTCGGACTTGACGCGGCTGGCGTAACCACCGACAAGCGGGGGCTGATCATGACCGATTCCGCCTGCCGCACCTCACAACCGCAAATTTTCGCCATTGGCGACGTCGTCAGCGGCAACCTGCAATTGGCACACGTGGCCACCTCGCAGGGGATGGTGGCCGCCGAAGTAGCCGCCGGACTGCGGCGCCGGGTTGAGAACATCATCCCCGCCTGTATCTTCACCAGTCCCGAGATCGGCACCGTCGGTATGGGCGAGGAGGAGGCCAAGGCGGCCGGACGTGACATCAAGGTTGGCAACTTCAACTTTGCCGCCCTCGGCAAGGCCCTGGCAGCCAACACAACAGATGGCTTTGTCAAGTGGATTGCCGATGCGACTACCGACCAGCTCCTCGGGGCACAGGCCATCGGTCCACATGCCACCGAGCTGATTGCCACGGCAGCCGTTGCCATACGCAACGAGCTGACCGCCGTTGAATTCGGTCGTACGGTCCAGAGCCACCCCACTCTCTCCGAAGCCTGGCTGGAGGCGGCTCACGCCCTGCATGGCCAGTCGGTTCACGCAGCGCCGCGTCGCCGACGCTAGCACCGAATTGTCGCCGCTCCCTGACAAGGCATGACGACCCCCACGGCACCGCTCCTCTCGATCGCCCTGACGCCGGCGCTACAAGAGGTGCTCTTCTTCGAGCGCTTTGACATGGGGGCTGTCAATCGTGCCAGCCAGCGTAAATGGTCTGCAGCCGGCAAGGGAGTTAACGTCGCTACGGCTCTGGCCAGACTTGGCGAGCAGGTCCGGGTGACCGGCTTTGTCGGCGGCGACACCGGTCGCCGCCTGGTTGAGGCCGTGACTGCCTCTGGCGTGACCCCCTGCTTCACCAGAGTAAAGGCGGCGACCCGCGTCTGCACCACTCTGATCGACAACGCGAGCGGCAGTGTAACCGAGCTGGTGGTCGAGGCCCCGACGCCTACAACGCGCCAACTGCAACGCTTCACCACCACCTCGCTTGACTTGCTGGCGTGTGCACGCGGCCTCGCCATCAGCGGCACGGTGCCGCCCGACCTCGTACACCACCGCCCCTATCTCCCCTTCGCCCGGGCAGCCGCCAGCCACGACATACCCTGGGTTGTCGACTCACACCGCAGCGAACTCCTGCCGCTGCTCCCCTGGCGGCCCACCGTCGTCAAGATGAACCGCAACGAACTGGCCGCCACCTTTGCCACCACCTGCCGCACCGCCAAAGAACTTACGGTTGCCGCCCGCCGCCTGATCGCCGCCGGTGCCCGCCACGCCCTGATTACCGACGGCCCCAAACCGGCCTGGCTCTTTGACGAGCAGGGCCGTACTTGGCAGATCAAACCTCCCCGCGTCGGCCCCGTGCTAAATCCGATCGGTAGTGGCGACTGCGTCACCGCCGCCCTGCTGGCCGCCCTCTCTGCCGACCAGCCGATTGAGACGGCCGTACGCCATGGCCTCGCCTGCGGCAGCGCCAACGCCCTCACCGCCCTTCCGGCTCATTTCGATACCACCCTGCTGCCGCAGCTCTTCCAGGCTACAGAAGCAGTATTGACCTCTACCCCACATCAAGGCTAAGATTAACGCCATGAACGACGAAACCAAGCAGCCCGACGCCGTCGATCCTGCCATTGCGCAAGATGTCGATTTCGAGTTGATGTTTGCACCGAGCTGGGCCCGCCAGACGCCTGAGGATGCCACACAGCGCACTGCCCGCTATGCCGAGAGTGAGCGTAGCGACAGCTTCAGCCGTGGTGCGCCACGCTTTGACGAACGCGACCGCATGCGTCGGCCCCGGCCGCCGCGCCGTGATGCAGCTTCACCGTACGACGGCGACCGTCGCCAGCCACGTCAGCAGTATGGCACCCCCTCCGAGCGCTCCGATGCCCGCCGCAGTCCACGTCGTGAACGCGGTGCCGCTGAACGCGGCAGCGCTGAGCGGCGCTTTGAGCAGAGTCCGCCCCCGCCACGCAAGCCGGTGGCACCACTGGCGCTGGATGTCCGCTTCCTGCCCGAACAGAAGGCTCTCGGCGCGATCATACGCCGCATCCAGCTTACCAGCCGCGCCTATCCGTTGCGCGATATCGTACGCCTCTTCCAGAAGAGCGACGAGAGCATGCTGGTTCGCCTCACGGCCACCAAAGAGGCTGGCGATGAGTTTATGCTCTACCAGTGCCGCACCTGTGGCATGCCGGCTCTCAGCGAAGATGAGGTGCGCGAACACCTGCTGCAAAACCACCTTGAAGAGTACTACGATGTGGAAGTGGTGGAGGGCGAACCGCCGGCCGGCAACTTCCCCTGCGTCGCCCGTTGCGGACTAAGTGGCGAATACCTGGGACCTCCCAACCACCACAGCTTCGCCACGCGGGTGGCCGAGATGTTGCGCGAGCGCTATCCACACCTCTCCGAAGAGGAGTACCGCAGCCGCATCGTGATGGCACGTGAACCGGAGGCTGTCGAGGAGTGGCGCGAAGCGAACCGACGCAAACGCCTCTACCGCCGCAAGGTCGAAGCTCCGGCAGAAGCGACTGCCGCGCCTGCGGACAAGTCGGCTGGTGCCTCTGAAACCACGGCAGAAGGTGAGACCGCGGGCGAACCGGCAGAGGCGCAAGCGGCTGCACCCGACACAACGCAGTCACTGCCCGATGAGCGCCCGGTGCTCGAACGTCAGGCCGCCGAGCTGCAGTTTGCCCGTGAAATCGTGCCGCAGCAGATTGGCGGTGCCCGCCAGATCACCTGCCCCGCCACCGCGCTGGCCGGCCTCGCCAACCGCCGCCTTGCCAACCTGCTCAACAGCCGCTTCAACGAAGAGGCCAAACGCAACGGCACCCTCTACCACGCGATCCACGGTGCCTTCCGCCACCGCGGACTCCACCTCTTCCGCGCCAACGATCCACGCGGCCCCGAGTTTGTCGTGGGGCTGAAACCGGCAGCCATGACTGCCACGCACGTCGTCGCCCTCTTGCGTGAGATCGTGGCCTTCGTCACTGCCAACGCCTGTTGCGCGCCGCAGGAGCTGCTTGAGGCTCTCGTACCCGCTGGCGACCAGAACGCTGTCAACGACATCAATACGCATCTCAAGTGGATGGTAGAGAAGGGGCATCTGGTCCAGTACTTCAACGGCATGCTGACGCTCCCCGCTGAATTTCCAACCTTCCGGCCCCATGCCAAGCGCGCCAAACAGCCGCCCAAGGCGGCGGCCACACCGGCGGCAGAGCCAGCCACAGACTCCCCGGCCACGCCTGCTGCTACGCAGTCTACAGAGTCCGACATCGACTCTGCCAGCGAGGCTGCGGCTGAACCGATCTCTGAAGCGGCAGCACCACCCCCTTCAGCCTCTGCCACAGAGGACTCCACCCCGCAAACAACAGACCAGAGCTGACAAAAGAAAGCAACAGCACGATGCCAACCAAACTTCTCCGCACCGTTCTCCTCTCCACTGCACTGCTGATGTGCGCTCAATTTGCGGCCCATGCCCAAAGCAACCTGCAGCTCGGCATCGGCGCCAACTACTGGGTTGCCGCCAAGCACGCTGTCAGCGACTCCTTCGACCGCAATGGCGTCGGCTGGATGCTCTCTACACGCTACATGGCCACCCCCTACTTCGGCTTCGGCTTCGAGATTGAACGCTCGCCAAAGGACTACGTCCAATTCGAGAAACCGATCTACTGCCCCGCCGGCTATCTGATCGTCGGCAAGGGTATCTATGGTGCGCTCGGCGTCGGCACCTACTATTATGACGGCGATTTTTACGAAGATGTCTTCTACGCCTTGCGGCTCGGTTTTGCCATGGAGTTGATACCCCACGTCATCTTTGATATCAACGCCAACTATCGCGCCGACAAGTGGAGCAAAATCCGGCACGCCGACGATCACATCAAATCAGATAACGTCGTGCTGGGCTGTGCGGTACGCGTTAAATTCTAGAAAACCACTTTCGGCTTGCCTTTTAGACCGGATGCAGGCAAGATGGTGCTCCTCATTCACTAAGCCTTGCCCCTCCTATGGCTGAGGGGCTTTTTTTATCTGGAGTCAACCTAATGCCACACGGTATCGACAAAATTCTGGTCATCAATTCCGGTAGTTCCTCGCTAAAGTTTATGATTTTCAGCATGCGTGCTGAGACAATGCTGGCCAAGGGCATCGTCGAGCGCGTCGGGGCACGTGATGCCACCATCACCTATCAGCGCAACGACGAGCCGAAGACCACCGAGAGCATCGCTGCCACCGACCACGGTGCCGCACTGGAAGAGGTTACCAAGCTGCTGACCGACCCCGCACGCGGTGTAATCTCCTCCTTATCCGAGATCAATGCCATCGGCCACCGCGTCGTCCACGGCGGTGAAGAGTTCTCAGAGCCGGCCAGCGTTACCACATCCGTCAAGGACGCCATCAGGCGTCACTTCGATCTCAGCCCGCTCCACAACCCGGCCAACCTGCAGGGCATCGAGGCGTGCGAGAAGGTAATGCCCGGCATTCCCAACGTCGTCGTCTTCGATACCGCCTTTCACAAGACAATGCCGCCCGAGGCCTACCTCTACGCCATCCCGCAGGAACTCTACGAAAAATATCGCATCCGCAAATATGGCTTCCACGGCACCTCGCACAAGTTTGTGACCGAAGCCGCCGCTCACTATCTGAAAAAACCGCTCGACGAAGTCAATCTCATCACCTGCCACCTCGGCAACGGCTCCTCGATCACCGCCATCCGTAACGGCCGCTCCTTTGATACTACCATGGGCTTCACACCGCTGCAGGGGGTCATTATGGGCACGCGCTCCGGCGATATCGATCCGGCTGTCGTCATCTTCCTGCACAGCAAAGGCTACACCATCCCACAGATCGACCAGATTCTCAACAAGGAGAGCGGACTGCTCGCGATCTCCGGCAACGGCACCGGCGACATGCGCGATCTCGTCGCGGCTGCCGGGCAGGGTAAGCCGATGGCCGTTACAGCTCTGGCGATGTTTGCCCACCGTATTGCCCTCTACATCGGCGGCTACTACACCCTGCTGGGCCACGTCGATGCGATCGTCTTCACCGGTGGCATCGGTGAAAACAGCTTCCCCGCCCGTCAGATGATCGTCAACAATCTCAAAGGGCTGAATATCGAACTCGACGAAGCCAAAAACAAGGCCACCGTCGGTACTCTGGCCACCATTACCCGCCCTGGTTCAGCCGTGCCGCTGATGGTAATCCCCACCAACGAAGAGCTGATGATCGCCCGCGAAACCTTCCGCATCGTTACCGGACTCTAACCTCTAACCCCAACCCGCTACAACAGACCATGAACTTTCTTGAAAACATCCTGCCACGCGTCCGTGCCGCCCACAAACGCATTGTCTTCCCCGAGGGCCAGGACCCCCGTACCATTGCCGCCGCAATTGAGGTCAAGCGACAGGCAATCGCCATCCCGGTGGTGCTGGCCACCCCCGGCGAGCTGGCCGCCGCCGAGGCCGAAGCAGGCGATACGCTGGCGGCACACGGCATCGAGGTGATCGACTATACCACCGATCCCCGCGCCAACGAGCTGGCCGCCGCCCTCTATGAACGGCGCAAAAAGCGCGGCATGAGCGCAGACGAAGCGCTGCAGATCGTCACCTCGCAACGCCTCTACTTCGGCAACATGCTGCTGAATCGCCAAGCCGTCGATGGCCTCGTGGCCGGCAGCCTCGCCTCCACGCCTGACATGCTGCGCGCCTCCTTCCACTGCATCGGCACCGCCAAAGGCATCTCCCTCGCCTCAGCCTGCTTCGTGATGGACCTGCAACAGCCCACCACCGCCGGCGATGAGACGCTCCTCTATGCCGACAGCGCCGTCAATCCCGACCCAACGGCCGAGCAACTCGTCGATATTGCACAGTCTACCGCCCTCACCTATCGCGCCCTGCTCGAGCGCCAGCCGCACCTCGCCTTCCTCAGCTTCTCCACCAAAGGCAGCGCCAAACATGAGATGGTCGACAAGATGCGCCTGGCCACCGAGCTGACCAGAGAACGCTTTGCCGCAATCGGACTCGACGCCATCGTCGATGGCGAACTGCAGGGCGATGCCGCCCTCGTGCCGGAAGTCAGCGCCGCCAAGAACAGAAACGGCACCCTGCAGGGCAACGCCAACGTGCTGATCTTTCCCGACCTGCAGAGCGGCAACATCAGCTACAAGCTGACTGAACGTCTGGCCCATGCCAAGGCTTACGGCCCCATTCTGCAGGGGGTCGCCCTGCCGGTCAACGATCTCTCCCGTGGCTGCAACGTGGCCGACATCGTCGGTGTTACCGCCATCACCGTCTGCCAGGGGCTCTGAGACACCACTTTTACACGGAAGCCTTACGACTATGTCACACAAACAAACAGACAAAAAAACCATGGAGACGATCGTCGCCCTCTGCAAGCGGCGCGGCTTCATCTACCCCAGCTCTGAAATCTACGGCGGGATCAACGGCTTCTGGGACTACGGTCCCCTCGGCAGCGAATTGAAACGCAACGTGCGCGACCTCTGGTGGCGCACCATGGTGCAGCAGCGCGAAGATGTCGAGGGGCTCGATGCCACCATCATCATGCACCCCGCCATCTGGCAGGCCTCCGGCCACGCCACCGGCTTTGCCGATCCGATGGTCGACTGCAAAGAGTGCCGGCACCGTTTCCGCGCCGACCAGCTCTGCGAAGAACAGGGGCTCACCCTCATCAGCGATGCCAAGGGTCACTCCCTGCCCGAGGGGACCAAGTGCCTCAACTGCGGCTCTACAGAGTTGACCGAACCGCGCGCCTTCAACCTGATGTTCAAGACCTTTGTCGGCCCGGTCGAAGATGAGAATGCCACTGCCTACCTCCGTCCCGAGACGGCCCAGGCGATCTTCGTCCAGTTCAAAAACGTCCTCGACACCTCGCGCCAGGCGATTCCCTTCGGCATCGGCCAGGTAGGCAAGGCCTTCCGCAACGAGATCAACCCGCGCAACTTCACCTTCCGCTCACGTGAATTCGAGCAGATGGAGCTGCAATTCTTTATCCGCCCCGACGAGGCCGTCGAACTCCTCTGCGGTTCCGTAGCGACTCTGAGCGAGACCACCGACCTCTCCACCCCGCAGCCCAACTGGGGCTGGCAGGTGTGGCACCGCTACTGGCTGGCACAGCGCAAACTCTGGTACCGCAAGGTCGGCCTCGCGCCCGAGTCGCTGGGCGAGTATTGGCAGCCGGCCGAAGAGCTGGCCCACTACGCCCGCACCTGCGTCGACATCCAGTATCTCTTCCCCTTCGGCATGCAGGAGCTGGAGGGCATCGCCGCCCGTGGCTCTTTCGACCTGACGCAGCATCAACTGCACAGCGGCAAAACGATGGAGGTCTTCGATGAGCCGCTCAAGCTGGCCGCCGCACAGCTCGACGAGGCCGCCCGCACAGCCTTTACCGATAGAGTGGTCGCCGCCTGGGAGGCGGAAGGCAAGGAGGGCCAGGCTGCCCGCGACTTCGTGGCCCGCCTCTTTGAAGGCCGCTATGTGCCGCATGTGATCGAACCCTCGGCCGGTGTCGACCGCGTGGCGCTGGCCCTGATCTGCCACGCCTATGCTGAAGAGCAGCTCACCGACGACAAGGGACGTGAAGAGAGCCGCACCGTGCTCCGCTTCCATCCCACCGTGGCCCCGATCAAGGTGGCCGTCTTCCCCCTCGTCAAGAACAAGCCCGAGCTCTTCAACCGTGCCCGTGAAATCTTCGCCACCCTCCAGCGCCGCTGGAACTGCTACTGGGATGCCAGTGGCGCCATCGGACGCCGCTATCGCCGTCAGGATGAGGTCGGCACCCCCTTCTGCGTCACCGTCGACTTCGAGACGCTTGAGGATGGCACCGTCACCCTGCGCGACCGCGACACGATGCAGCAGGAGCGGATCACGCTCGCAGCGCTCGAAGCACGCCTCACTGCCGCCCTCCTCTGACTATGGCCCGTCGCAAGTCAGCGCCACCTGCCGCCCCGGTGCCTGTCGCCAGCGACGACCTCGGCTTTGCCTGTCTCGACCTGCAGCGCCAGCAGCGCTGCGGCATGTCCGAAGTGATCTACGGTGCCGGCAAGACGCCACCGCAGATCGCCGCCATCATGCAGCGCCTCAACGCCGCCGGACAGAATGCCTGCGCCACCCGCATCACTCCCGAGGTGGCCGCCGCCGTCATCCGGCTCCATAGCGCCGCCCGCTATCACGACGACGCCTGCATGTTGACGAGCGACGTCGTCCCCCTGCCCCGCCGCTGCGGCGCAGTCGCCGTCGTCTCGGCCGGCACCTCCGATCTGCCAGTCGCCGCCGAGGCCGCCCTTACGGCTGAGCGCATGGGCTGCAAAATTGAGCGGATCAACGACGTCGGCGTCGCCGGATTGCACCGTCTCCTCTCACAGGTTGACCGGCTGCGTGCGGCCCGGGTTGTGATCGTCGTCGCCGGTATGGAGGGCGCACTCCCCTCCGTTGTCGCCGGTCTGGTCGCTACCCCGGTCATTGCCGTTCCCACCAGTGTCGGCTATGGCGCCAACCTCGGCGGTGTCACCACCCTCCTCGCCATGCTCACCAGTTGCGCCTCCGGCGTTACCGTGGTCAACATCGACAACGGCTTCGGTGCCGGCGTCGCTGCCGCCCTGATCAACCGCCAGAGCCGCTGAGCGGTGTTGTTTTGTAAGCTGTGAGTAGTAAGCTGTGGTGCCGCAGGGGAGGCGGCACGGCTCACAGTTTCCCCTTGGAGGGTTGTGCTTCTGCACAACTGCGGCGATGCAGAAGCATCGCCCTCCATAGTGCTCCACACCCCGCAGTCGCATCTCCCGGCGCATGCGCCGGGATGGAGGGTGGCAGGCTCTTGCCGACGCAGCGCGTCAGCCCACTTGAAAGTTAAACGTTCAGCGTTAAATGTTGAAGGTGCGGTTGAAGTGCCACCGACTCTTACACCTTCGCCTTAAACGGCCTCCTTAAACGGTGATCTTAAACCTCCCTTCTTAAACTTTACTCTTAAACGGCTGCCTTGAACGAGACGGGACGAGTAAGAGTGTGGACGAGTAAGAGTAGGAAGGAGTTAAGAGCAGGGACGAGTAAGTGTAGGGACGAGTAAGCGGGTGATTGACGCCTCTATCCCACCCGCTATATAATGATAGATAGAAATGCGGTATGGATCCTCCTCCGTCACCAGCATGTTCACCCACTCCACAGGACCAGATTTTGCAACCCACTACTACCTTGGTCAGACGCGAACGCACCTTTGCCATTCTGCTCTTTCTGATCGGTCTCCTGCTCTATTTTGTTGTCAACTTCCATCGTGTTGCCATTCCGGGACAGATTTTCTCCCAACTACAACATGAATTACAACTCTCGGCAGCCGGTGTAGCCGGCCTGGGTGCCGCCTTTATGTATGCCTATGCGGCCGTGCAGTTGCTGGTAGGGTTGCTGGTCGATCGCTACGGTGGCATGAGGGTGCTGGTAGTCGGCGGCATCACGATGACGCTCGGCACCTTTCTCTTCGCCACAGCTACGACTCCTCTGATGCTCTACGGGGCACGTCTGCTTGTCGGTTTGGGGTGCGGCTTTGTCTACCTGAGTCTTGTAAAGGAGTGTACCCGCCTCTTCTCCACCAGCTTTACCCTGATGATGGGCTTTACTATTTTTCTGGGGTACTCCGGCGGTATCGTCGGTACCTGGCCCTTTGTCAGGAGTGTGGCCTCGTACGGCTGGCGTCTCAGTATCCTGGCCGTTGCGGCTATCAGCATGGTGCTGCTGCTGCTTGTTGCCCTGCTCTGGCGCACGACACGTCATGAATCGGTCAACCGCAAGGTATCACTGGTCGGACGACCCTATCTTTCGGAGCTGCGTAACTGGAACATGCTGAAGTCGGTTGTTGCCACCATGACCGGCTTCGGCATCTACTACGCCATTCTGACGGTTGTCGGCAAGAAGATGCTGGAGGATGTCGGTGGTTTGAGCAGCCAACATGCATCACTCGTCTGCAGTCTGATGGTGCTCCTCTCGGCCATCTGCAACCAACTGAGCGGTCTCCTGGGCGGCCGCCCCGGCAGACGCCGCACCGGTCTGCTGCAGTGGCAGGCGGGGGTGGTGCCGCTGGGTTCACTGCTGGCCTTGAGCGGACTGCTATTAGCGCCTGAAGCGCCCTGGCTCGGCTGGTTTCTGGCGGCCGCATTTACCTGCATCATGCTGACTTCGGGGTTTGCCCCGATCGTGAATATCCATCTGATTCATGTGGCGGCGCCATCGATGACGGGAGTAGCGGTAGGCCTCGGCAACTTCATCGCCTACGTTCTGGTAGCTTTATGGGGCTCGCTTGCAGGAGGCATTCTCGACTTCTTCCACCATGGAGCCGTGTTACAAGCCGACGGCAACATCGTCTATCCGCGCACGGCCTATATCACCCTGTTTGCTATCTTTTTGCTGGTCTCGGGCGTGGCCTGGCTCATTTCATTACGTCTGCCCGAGACATATAGCGCAAATATACATAACGGGAAAATACTGCCGGTAAGATGGCGCGGCCGTACGCTCTTCACCTTACACACCTGATAAAAATCTACTAGCCAAGTCCGCGACCAATAGCTGGACAAACACTATAAAATATGGGACACTTGCGTCGCCCTGTGAGGTTTAACCAGAACCACGGCAACGATGGAGAGAGATGATGAGCCTGTTTGCAAGAGTCAAGCGTTGGACGATGCTAACTGTAATAGCAGTG
>CAZRGQ010000077.1:0-12073 GCA_964599645.1 uncultured Lentisphaerales bacterium
TGCGGTTCTCTTATCGCGCCTCCTATGCCTCCCCCCCCTGTCACTGACCGATTGCTGAAATGGCATATAAACTGTTGTCAGATGCGCCATAATAGGCTATCCTGCTCCATAGCATTTTTAACTCCTAAGAGTCCAACTGACATCCTACCATGAACGACACTACTACCCAGACGCACGCCTTTCAGGCCGAAGTGAGCGAGATGCTGCATCTCGTCGTCCACTCCCTCTACTCCAAAAAAGAGATTTTTTTACGGGAGCTGATCTCCAACGCCTCCGATGCCATCGACCGCGCCCAATATCTGGGACTGACCGATAAAGAGTTAGTGGCCGACTCTCCGGAATGGAGTATTGAGATTCTGCTCAACAAAGAGAAGCGCCTCCTGCAGATAAGCGATAACGGCCTCGGCATGTCGGCGGAAGAGGCCACCAACAACCTGGGGACAATTGCACGCTCCGGCACAAGGGCCTTTATCGAAGCGCTTAAAAAAGATGGTGCGGCCGCCACACCTGAAATGATCGGACAGTTCGGTGTCGGCTTCTATGCCGCCTTCATGGTAGCTGAGGAGGTAACTGTCGACTCTCTGCGCCGTGGCAGCGGTGCGCAGGCCATCCGCTGGCACTCCAGCGGTCAGGGGAGCTTTACCCTTGGCCCCTCGAAGCGCACCACTCCCGGCACCACCATCACGCTCAAGCTGCAGGAGAACCATCTCACCTTCCTGGAAGAGTGGCAGGTGCGTGATCTGGTCAAGCGCTACTCCGATTTCATCGCCTATCCGATCCGCCTGGCAGTCGACGGCAAGGAGATCGACCCCCAATCGGCCCCACTCAACACGATGCGGGCCCTCTGGAAACGTGACAGAAACTCAATCAAAGAGGAGGAGTATCAGGAGTTTTACAAACACCTGACGCACGACTTCAACAATCCGTTGCGCACCATCCACTACAACGTCGAGGGCCAGCTTGAGTTCCGGGCGCTCCTCTTCCTGCCGGAGAAACCTCCCTTTGACCTCTACTTCCCCGGCCGCAAACATGGCCTGCAACTCTATGTGCGTAACGTCTTTATCGGCGCCGACTTTGAGGCGCTGCTGCCGGAATACCTGCGCTTTGTCAAGGGCGTGGTCGACTCCAGCGACCTGCCGCTCAACGTCTCGCGTGAGATGTTGCAGGATGATGCCATCATCGTTAAGATACGCAAGAACCTCGTCAACCGCATCCTCTCCGATCTCGAAAAATTGATGGCGGAGAACAGCGAGGGCTACAACAACTTCTATCGCGGCTTCGGCCGTGTCCTCAAAGAGGGCCTCTACTCCGACCATGAGCACGCCGACAAGCTGAAGGAGCTGCTCCTCTTCGCCTCCGACCAGAGCGCCGAGGGCAAACTCACCTCGCTGCGTGACTACCGTGCCGCCATGCCCGCCACCCAGCAGGAGATCTACTATCTTACGGCGACCGATCTCGCGACTGCCAAACAGGTGCCGCAGCTCGAAGCCTTCCGAAAGCGCCAACTCGATGTCCTCTTCTTCACCGATCGCATCGACGCCTGGATTATCGACGGACTTGGCGAGTATGACGGTTGCAAACTGCGCTCGATCACACAGGGTGAGCTCGAACTCGGCGACGAGAGCGAGCAGGCGGCGGCCAAGGCCGAACGGGCTGCCGACGCAGAGCAGTTCCGTCCGCTGCTCGACTGGCTCAAAGCCCGCCTCAGCGACGACCTCAAAGAGGTGCGCCTCAGCAGCCGCCTGACTGACTCAGCCTCCTGCATGGTAGCCGATGAAGAGGCGCTCAACCCCGCCATGCTGCAGATGATGGCTGAGATGGGACAGGAGGTTCCCAAGGTGAAGCGGACACTGGAGCTCAACGCCCGCCACCCGCTGCTGGCAAGCCTGCTCTCCCGCTTTGAAGCTGAGCGCGACTCCGACGCCTTTGCCGCCGATGCTGAGCTGCTCTACGATCTGGCACTGGTGGCCGAGGGCACGGCGCCACGCCAGCCGCAACGCTTCGCCCAGGCGATCGCCACGCTCCTGGCCACCACTCCGGTGGTGGAGTAAGTAGGGACGGCGAGTCCTATTTGTGCCAAATTATTAAACAGCAAGATATTACATTAAAATAAGACGGGCAAAAACAGCAGTTTTTGCTGTTTTTGCCCGAATAGGTGTGTTATAATTCCTTTGATCACAACAAAAAAGGGATTAACACGTGAGCATGATAGCATTTCAACCTGAGTTTCGTCCATCGGTTTCTACGATTAATTTAAAAATGTCTACCTTGGGAAACCTTTACGCAGCAAAGGATTTAACAACCGCCGCACGAGGATCGAGTGGTGCGTCCTCGCCCACAATCTGTGTAAGCTCGCGGAGATGGCTGTGGAGGGACGACGAACGATGCGAGCGGCAAAAGCCGCCTGAGCCCAAACTGGAGAAGTCCCCTGAAAGCCGACACCAGTGCAGGTGAGGTGTGCCCAAAAACAGCCAAAAAACGTTCTTCTCGCTTCGTTAAGCCGATAATAGCGAGATCACTCCTAAAAAAACGATACAAAGCGCTTCGGACAAAGCGCGGTTCTGGCTGCGTTTCAGACTGCCGTAAAAAACGCCACTTTTGGGACAGGCTCTAAATATCGCTGCTGATGACTTCTGTGTTTGAAAACATATTGTTGCACTGTTGCGCAACAACGCCGTATAATACGCGCCATGGACACAGAAGAACTTAAAGCAAGAGCCAGGGTGATGCGGGCACTGGCGAGCCCGGTGCGCCTGAGGATCATCGAGGAGCTGCGGCATGGGGAGCGCTGCGTGTGCGACTTGCAGCCGCTCTTCCCGCGCAACAAGTCCACCCTCTCGCGGCATGTCGCGGAGCTGCGTAATGTTGGCGTTGTGGGTGAGCGCAGGGAGGGGGTGCGCATCTATCTGCGCCTCCTGACCCCTTGCGTCCTGAACATGTTTGATTGCGCTATGGGAGTGGTTCGCGTAGAGGCCAAGCGGCAGGCCGCGTTGCTGGAGTAGTAAGATATGACTGAAGAGACTCGGAAAGAATTTAGGATACTGGGCGGACTGGTCGTGCTTTTCGCGCTACTCTACTACTTGCCAGTCGAGTCGGCCCGTTTTCAAGGCGCCGTGATCGAGGCGTTCAAGCTGGCAAAGTGGTACGCGCGGGAGCATGTGCTGCTCTGCCTGGTGCCGGCATTTTTCATCGCCGGCGCTGTCGGTGTTTTCATCAGCCAGGCGGCGGTGATGAAATACTTCGGGGCCAAAGCATCCAAGTGGCTCTCATACTCTGTCGCCTCCATCTCCGGCACCGTCCTGGCCGTCTGTTCCTGCACAGTGCTCCCGCTATTCGGCAGCATCTACATGCGCGGTGCCGGCCTCGGCCCGGCGATTGCCTTCCTCTACTCCGGCCCGGCGATCAATGTGTTGGCCATTGTCCTGACGGCGCGGGTGCTGGGGTGGCAATTGGGAGTCGCCCGGGCGGTCGGCGCGATTGCCTTCAGTGTGGTCATCGGGCTTCTGATGCACCTTATTTTTTTGAAGGAGGAGCGGGCCAAGGCGGCGCAGGCGCATGAGGCACACTTTGGCGATGACGAGCCTGAGAGCCGACCTCTCTGGCAAGTGGCACTCTTTTTCGCCGCAATGGTCGGTCTCCTCGTGTTTGCCAACTGGGGCAAACCGCTGGAGGCGACCGGTCTATGGCAGGCGGTCTTCAAAGCCAAATGGATTATCACAGCGCTATTTGCGTTGCTTATATACGGTTGCCTGTGGCGCTTTTTCAAGGTGCGCCTGGTCTGGATCGGGCTGGCTTTGCTCCCGGTCGTGGCTCTGGCCATCGCACTTCCCGGTTATCCTAACGCCGCCTTTGTGGCCGGTAGTGCCGGGGTGGCCGGGCTGACTTTTTTGGGCGGTCCTGATATCAAAGAGTGGCGCGACCAGAGCTGGGGCTTCGCCAAGCAGATTGCTCCTTTGCTGTTTGGTGGCGTATTGGCGGCCGGTTTTTTCCTTGGTAGCCCGGAAGGCAAGGATGCCGGGATTGTCCCCAATATCTGGGTACAGGCGCTGGTGGGCGATTCGCCTGCCGCCCTGGTGGCCTTGCTCGGCAAAGGCGAGGCGGCCACTCCTGGTTGGCTCACGCTAATTTGGCCGCTCTGGACCAACTTTTTTGCCTCACTTTCCGGAGCCTTCATGTATTTTGCCACCCTGACGGAAGTGCCGATCCTGCGTGGCCTGATCGATAGCGGCATGGGCCAGGGACCCGCTCTGGCGCTGTTGCTGTCCGGCCCGGCGCTTTCATTACCGAGCATGCTGGTGATTAACTCAATTCTGGGCCCCAAGAAAACGGCAACCTTTGTGGGGTTGGTGATTGCCATAGCCACTATCAGCGGTATTATTTTTGGATTCATTGTGAACTGAACGAAAAGGAGTAAAATGAAATATGTACAAGTTTTGGGCACAGGGTGCCCCAAGTGCAAGACGCTGACGGCCAATGCCGAGGCGGCAATCAAGAGTCTCGGTATAGCGGCCAAAGTAGAGAAGGTCGATAAAATCACCGACATCATGAAGTTTGGCGTGATGATGACCCCCGCTCTGGTGGTTGACGGTCAGGTAAAAAGCGTCGGCAAGGTTTTAAGCGCTGAAGAGATCAAGGCTTTTTTAGCGTCACACCAATAATTATGTAAAGGTTGGTATGGCCAGTATGAAAAACGTGGCAATCATCGCCACTGTGGCTGCCATGGCCGCAGTGGCCGTGATCCTCAAACAATCCAAGCGGTATGCTTTCGGAGCGGCACAGGGCATGAATGGTAACGCGGTGACACCGGTTTCAACGGATGTGGACGGTGCGCCCGTGCGCGCGGCGCAAAACGAAAAGCTTCCGCGCCTGGTGGATCTGGGCGCCCATTCGTGCGTCCCCTGCAAAATGATGGTGCCCATTCTGAATGATTTGAAAAAGGAGTATGCGTCGGTTTTCACCACAGAGTTTATTGATGTGTGGCAGAATCAGGATGCGGCCAAGGAATATGGGGTAAAAGTTATCCCGACCCAAGTATTTTATGATGTTGTCGGCGAGGAACTCTTCCGTCATGAAGGCTTCTTTGGCAAGGAGGAAATCATCACCAAATGGCGGGAGTTGGGCGTGAATTTTCCCGCGACAGGCGACACAACAGAGTGACAACAGGCACTGGTTCAAATGTCGGTTCGGAACGGAATCCCATCATGGAACAACTTTTCACTATGCTCTCATGTGCTGTTGAAGGCTCAGCCGGGTTGGCACTCGGTGCCGCCTTCGTATGGGGTGTATTCAGCATTTTGTTGAGTCCATGCCATTTGGCGAGCATCCCGCTGATCGTGGGCTTCATTAATCAGCAAGGCAGGACAACAACGCGCAGGGCGTTCACAATTTCCCTTCTGTTTTCCGTAGGCATTTTGATCACCATAGGAGTGATCGGCATCATAACGGCGGCGGCAGGACGCATGCTGGGAGATATCGGCCGTTGGGGTAACTACGGGGTGGCAATTATTTTCTTAGTTGTTGGTCTGTACTTGCTTGATACCATTCGAATCGCTATGCCCGGCGCCGCCCAACCGGGCGTTAAAGGCAAGGGGATACTGGCGGCGTTTATTTTAGGATTGGTATTCGGTGTGGCGCTTGGCCCTTGCACCTTCGCCTATATGGCCCCAATGCTGGCAGTGACTTTCAGGTTGGCGACAACGAATCTCCCCTACGGAATACTCCTGCTGCTTATTTACAGTGTCGGGCATTGTGTAGTGATTGTCCTATCCGGCACCTTTACCGAGGTTGTTCAACGCTACCTGAACTGGAACGAGAGATCAAGGGGCGCAATGATCATCAAAAAAACCTGCGGTATCCTCGTGATTTTCGGTGGACTCTATCTTATCTATACGGCGCGATAGCGCGAAGGGACGGCAATAATGAATCAATCGAACGATGAACGCAAGCTGACTAATATAATCATTTCTAGGTGGCGATCGCCACGGCGACAATGCTGTTCGGGCTCTCGTCCGGGGCGGCATTAGCGACGGTGGTAGGTGTGCTGATCGAGGTACCGCTGATGCTTTGGCTGGTACGGGTCTGCTTGCGGACAAGGCATTGGTTCAGGCCCAAGTGACGCAATGAAATCACGAAAGTTGAGTATCCGCCGACTGCTGTGGCTATTGAAGAACAGATGCTCAGCATCGCGCAATTTATGGTTCAGGTCAACACGCTCCAGCAGGGCACGCAACTCCTCCCTTAACTTGGCCATGTCGGCGATACCGCACTTTTACGACGGCTTATATATTTGGCCGGCAAAATACTCGCTCATGCCGACTGTTCTGCGGTAATCAGATAAAGTGTAGAGTCCCCGACGCAAACGCAACAAATAGCCCTTTTTGACCCAGTTGGTCAGATTGTTGCGCTCAAATTCAGGCATAACAGCATATATCTGGTTGATATTAAAGCAACCAGCATCAAGCATAAAAACAATCAGCGATTTCATGCCGGGAGCGATGCACAATAGTGGATGAGCACTCAGAATTCAGAAGCCGAAATCCGGTGTTATTCTCGTGCTCACATGGCGAAGACAAGAATTTGAGGCATGAAATAGCATTTAAATCAGGGGCACCGGGGAGCGGACAGGAGCAGCAGCCATTAAAAGTTCAGCGTTAAAATTATGTATTAACACGCCTTGCCGAAGCTGCTGTCACCCGATAAGTTGTTCCGGCTTCGACCCTGAACCTCAATTTGCCGGGCCCGGGTGCCTCTATCGGCAGTACCCTGCCGGCTAGGTCGCTGATCTCCCAACCATACCCTTCGGGGGTGGCACGGCCCCAGGGATCGATCGAAATCGGCAAATAGACTTCCCGACAGCCATAAAGCCTCCTGGCCACCCGCCTGCCATGCGGCACAAGCAACTCAATATGGGTGAAGAGCGCCTCTGTATACGCCTGCAAACCGGCTGCCTCGGCGGGCCAGTAGCACATTTGGAGGTTCACATCATGGTGCAGGTCGCTGCCCCACGGCGGGCACGGATCTTCGTTCCATTTTCCCTGCAGGTTGGCCGGCTGCGCGCCATTGGCACAGGCAGCAGCGAGCAGATAGCGTCCGTAGTTGAAGTAGAGCAAGGGCAGAGCCGGGTCGGCGGCACCACGACGCAGCGCCGCCAGCCGCATATCTGTCGGCATATCGGGCAGCGGCAGCGGCACCTCAAGCGTCAATCCGCCATAGTGTCGCCGGTGCTCACGGCGATGCGACGCCAGCAGCTCGGGCCATGACAGCTTACCGCCCACCATTCACGGCTCACGCACCGCAGGCGCAGAGGTGCCGGCGGGGCTTACTGATACTGCGGGAACGGCGGGTACTGCGGTAGTGTGCGGCGGCAGAGGACTGCCGCCAACGGCGCGCTGCGGAGAGCACGCCCTACCTTGGCTGACGCGCTGTATGCCGGCGCAGAGCCCGGCGGTCCGACGCACCCTACCCTGGCACCCGGAGCCGGGCAAGAGGAAGCGCATGTGAAGTGGCAGCGCAAAATCCTCCGCATTTTGGGGCGACTACCTGAGCTTGCATTTCCAGAATATTATGCTATCATATGGTGTTTATCTGCTGGAACTCCGGCAACCAACATCGGAAACGACATCATGAGTCAGCATCGTAGTCTTAAAGGTTCGAGTAAAATCACTGCCAAGCGCAATGTTTTGAAGCGTTTTGAGCGCATTGACCTGCTCTCAGAGCGTGGTCAGTGGCGCGAGGGTGATCGTGGGCTCGGTCTGCGCAAGACCAAGCCCGCCGAATAACCACCACTTCTGCCAAGCAATGTCTTATGGCCGCTGCCCGTTTAAGAGGCATCTGCGCGGCTTGCTGGTTAGTCACCGGTCTCGTCGCCGAGCCGTTACCACTGATGGTGACGGGGGATCGGGTTATTTTGCGCGCCACCCCTGAGAGCGAGGGCGAGATTGTCGGACAGCTCCACAGCGGCGACCTGCTCTACACCCCCGATCTGCTCACGTCACAGGAGTGGGTACGGGTGGCAGCACCGCCATCGGTAGACCTCTGGCTCTACAGCGAGCTGCTGCAGGATGGTCGGGTGGCGGTTAACCGGGTACAGGTCCGCGCCGGGCCCGGAGTCCAGTTTCAGCGGGTGGGTCAACTGGAGCGCGCGGCAGAGGTGGAGATTCGCGGACGGACAGGCGACTGGACCCGCATCGCTCCGCCACCCGGCAGCTTTCTCTGGATCAACCGCAGCTACGTCGCCCCGTTGCTGCCGCAACTTGCGGCGCCAGAACCACAAACAGCCGCGGCCGTAGCGCTACCGGAAGCCTCCGACGCTGTCGTAGCACACTCTGTGCCGCCGGCAACAATACCGCCCGCTACCACGCTTGATGAGAGTATCGCAGCCACAACGGCGGCAGCCGAGAGCCGTGACCAGCAAGTGGATCCGCTGCCGCCGGAACTGCACCTGCCTGCCGCCCCTGCGGTGGCTGTCGCAACTGTCACCGCCCCACCACCTGCCCCACCCCCTGCAGCCGTGGGTAGCGCACCCCACCTGCCTGCCCTCCCCCCCCTCCCGCGGCAACTGCGCGGTTATGTGGCCGATGCGCACCGCCCGCAATATATCACCGGCAGCTTTGCAGGCGTTTTGAAACGTGCGGCACTGCGTGATGGCAGGCGTTACAGCTCTTTTCAAATTGTAGCATCTGAACCAGGCCAGAGGCCGCAGACGCTCTGCCGACTGGTCGGTTTTGAAGGCCAGCTCGAAAACCTGCGCAACTGCCGCGTCGTGGCGGAGGGACGCCTCTGGCATCTGGCCGGCGAGGCGCTCCCGGTACTCGACCTGCGCCGCATGGTGCTATCCCATGAGTAGATCAATGGAAATTATCACGAACGCCTGCGACATGCAGGCATGGTCGCGGCGGCAATTGGCGGCCGGACAACGTATTGCCTGTGTGCCGACGATGGGCTACCTGCATGAGGGACACCTCTCACTGATACGCTTGGCACGCAAGGCGGCAGACCAGGTGGTGGTGACACTCTTTGTCAATCCAACCCAATTCGGCCCCAATGAGGATTTTGCCCTCTACCCGCGCGACCCCGAACGCGATGCGGCGCTCTGCCGGACCGAGGGTGTGGCGGCGCTCTTCATGCCGGTGGCAGAGCAGTTTTATGCTGCCGACGCCAGTGTGGTGGTCACCGAGGAGTCGCTTTCACGCGGTCTCTGCGGCGTTTCGCGTCCAGGACACTTTCAGGGGGTCTGCACCGTAGTCGCCAAGCTCTTCAACACGGTTTCGCCACAGGTGGCGGTCTTTGGCCGCAAAGATGCACAGCAGGCGGCGATCATCAAACGCATGGTGCGCGACCTCAACTTCCCTATCGAGATCATCCTCGGGCCGATCGTGCGTGAGCCCGATGGACTGGCCATCAGCTCGCGCAATACGCGCCTCTCACCCGCTGAACGCCACGCTGCACTGGCCCTCTCACGTCTCCTCAAAAGCGTTACGCAGGCCTATGCCGCCGGTCTGCGGAGCAGTGCCACGGTGCATGAGATGGCCCGGGAGGAGCTGACCGCCAGCGGACTGCGGATCGACTACATCGCCACGGTTGATGGCGAGACGCTGCAACCGGTAGCGCAGTTGGCACCCGGGGTTCTGGTGGCGCTGGCGGCCTTTGCCGGCGCGGTGCGCCTGATCGACAACACCACGCTGTAACCTCGTTAAGGCTCAAGAATCAGATAGGTGGGCAGCCCACCGACACCCAGAGCCTGCAGGTGGCTACGCGCCGGCTCTTCACCGGGACGCTCGGCCTGTACCGGAATAAACTCATACCCCTGCAGCAGCTCCGCCACGGCAGGGTCACGCAGTGTCGTGCGCGACATCGCCGCACAGTTTTTACACCAGGTAGCCCAGAAGTCTAACAGTATCGGCTTGCCACTCGCCTCTGCCGCTGTCAGGCATTGCTCCCAGGCGGCACGGTCACCGGCTTGGAGCGCATCGCTGCCAGCAGCCGGACGCCAGCCTTGCCAGGCGAGATGGCCATAGTAAAACGCCATCAGCAGTACCACGACACCGAAGAGATACTTGACGCGATTCATCCAACTGCCGGGACGCGGCAACACCGCCAGTCCGCCACCGGCCAGCGGCCACGGCAGCGCCATGCCGACACCGAGCAGGAAGGGGAGCAGCAGGGCAGCGTGACTGCCGCCGGCATAGAGCTTGTTGGCCAGCAAGAGCACGGCAATGACGACGGGAGCCACGCAGGCACCGGCCAGCAGCGCCGACATGGCGCCGAGCGAGAGCACCACGCCGACCCCCGCCTTGGAGGTGCCCCCTGAGCGTTGAAAACGGGTCAGGTCGATCGGGAAAACATCAAAAAGGGCCAGAGCCAAAACCACAAAAACGATGCCGATGACGAGGTTGAAGAGCGGGTGCGACTGCAACGAGCCGAAGATGCCGCCCGTTACAACCACCGAGAGGCCGAGTACTCCATAGGCAAGCGCCATGCCGGCACCGTAGACGCCCCCGAGGAGAAAACCACGGCTGCGCGAACCCTGCTGCGAACCGGCACCGATGATCGCCAGATTGATCGGTATCATCGGCAGAATGCAGGGTGTCAGGTTGAGCAACAGGCCGCCCACGAGGATTAGCAGCATCGTCAGCCACCAACCACGCTCCGCCAGGAAGCGGGCCGGGTCTTTGGCAAAGGCGGCCAAGCCTCCGCCTTGCGCCGCGATAACGGCTCCAGCTTCACGTTGCTGCAAAAAGGCGGCAAACTCCTCGGGATTGGCGTAGCCTGCCTGTGTCGCGACGATGCGCAGCTTGCCGAGCCAGGCGGCAGAATCCGTATGATCTACACCCTCCCAAGCCGCACTCTCCGGCTTGAGCAACTGGCCCTCAAGCGTATAGCGGAAGCTTTCAGGAGCAAAGCAGATCTCACCGGAACATCCCTGCAGCGCCACCTCGACGACACTGCCGCTGGCCGGTGCCCGGTAGCGGATAGTCACTGTTTCGGAGAGTACGTCCCGCTCCTCATCCATCAGCGGATCGAAGATACGCTTTGCAGGCAGCGGTGCCAACGGCGTGGCTGCCTGACCGTCGAAGGTGACGCTCCAGGAGTCAGCATAGACGTAGTGTGCCGCCGGAACAGGCAACGTCAGGTGCAGCTCTCCGCTGGCGCTCTCAACCTCACCCTGCACAAAGAAAGGCGAGGCGCTGGCCATTGCCGTCCAGAGGGCAACAGCCAGCCCAAGCACGAATCGGCGCAGAGGCGGCTTAAGCATCGATGATGGCAAGCTGTACCACATGGTTCTGCCGCTAATCGGCCTGTACGCGCATCCGTCCTTCGTTGCTCTCCAGCACCTTGACGCGCTGGCCTACCACGAAAGCAGTGTTGGCATTCTGTACGATAGTGAAGACACGTCCATCATCGAGCTTGACCGAGAGCGAGTAGGCTCTCTGGCTTGTGATCGCATCTTCAGCCATAGCACCGGCAGCCGCACCGGCCAGGGCAAGGCCGACGGTAGCGATGTTTTTGCCGGAACCGCCGCCTACGGCACGTCCGGAGACACCGCCCAGCACGCCGCCGGCGACAGCACCGAGACCACTCTTGGTACCTTCGATCTTGCCTTCACTGACGGAGATGATCTCACCCCAATAAGTGCGCTGGGCGGTGATCGCTTCACTGCGTGAGAAGGTGGTTCCCGACTGTGAAGATACACATCCGCTCACGGCCAGAGCCGCAACGGTGATTACGCTGCAGATAGCTACTACGTTTTGTCTCATTGTTCCAGTTCCTTTCGCTGGGCTTGGGTTAGAGTTGTGGTGGTGAACTTGTACTACTATACCCGATTGGGCCGCCAAAGCAAAGCACAACCGGCAATACAACCGAATAGACGCTGCTGGAGCCGTATTTATTCAATCATTGAGCGCCATCGTCTAATGGGGGGCGAAGTTACACCACAAAATGGAGGGCGAGGCTGTGCCGAGCCGCAAGCGCAAGGGGTCGAACATAAAGAGCGGCAAAGAAAGCGATCATCACCCGCAAATCGGGTGCGATTCAATTTAGTTGATTAGTTTGCGGCATCAGGTGTGGGAGGAAT
>CAZRGQ010000078.1:0-12007 GCA_964599645.1 uncultured Lentisphaerales bacterium
TCTCACCAGGCCCATCTGTTCTCGGGCGGGCTCATCCGGTGCGAGCATTGCGGGTACGCCGTGACCGGCGAGCGCATCCGCCGGAAGCTGCTCGACGGCAATGTCCGCGAGCACGTCTACTATCGCTGCGCGAACAACAGTAAGCCCGACGACCACCCGCCGATGCGTTGGCGCGAGACGGAACTGTCCGAGATGTTCGTGGAGGAGTTCAAGACGTTCGTGATGCCGACGGAGATCGCGCAGTGGTTCCGCGCCAGCATCCAGACGGCGTTCGCGGACGTGGGCGAGCTCCTGCGGCAGAAGAAGCAGGCGCTGGCCAAGCGGAGGACGGAGCTGGTCGGCATGCAGGACCGCCTCCTCAACGGCTATCTCGCGGGGGCCATCGAGCAGACGGTCTTCCAGGCCAAGGCGGCCGATCTCAAGGTGGAGATCGCCAAGGTCGAGGAGGCGCTCGCACGTGCCAGCGTGTGCGATCCTGACGCGCCCGTGCGGGCCTTGGCGCTATTCGACTTCAGCCAGCAGCTCGTGAACGTATGGCACCGTTCAAACTCGGAGGAGAAGCGGCAGGTGCTGGATTGCGTCAGTTTGAACCGTACCGTAACGGCCACAACTCTTTGCGTTACAAAGAGAAAGCCGTTCGACTGGATAGCCGAACGGCCGTTTTTGAAAAATGGTCGGAGCGCCGGGATTTGAACCCGGGACCTTTTGCACCCCAAGCAAACGCGCTACCAGTCTGCGCTACGCCCCGAAATGTGGTTGGATCGAGTGGAGATTAGCAAAGGGGAGGAGTGTAAGTCAACATGAATCGGATATGTGTCGGATATGTGCCGTTGCGGGTATGTTCGGGGTGGCGTCAATCATGCCCCCCCATTGATACTACTGCGCCGCTGCTGGCAAATTGCAAATGGTGGTTGAGTTGTGCGAATGATGGGTGCTATAGTGTCGCACCGGTATCGCATTGTCTAACGATTCGGGAATGAGAAGAGATCATGGCCAAAATTTTACGGCAGACTACTGTCATACGCGACGGCATGCATAATGCCTTTACTGATCTGCAGTTCTGGCAGGGGGCCTATTGGGTGACCTATCGCAAGGGTGCCGGCCATACCTCCATGGATGCCCATGCCGTGGTGGCGCTCTCGCATGATCGCCACCGCTTTACCGAAATCTCGACTTCACGCGTCAAAGGCGATGTGCGCGATCCGAAGTTGCTGCCTCTGGGCGATGACCGCATGGCCCTCTACTACCCCTCCTGGATTGAAGGAGCCGGCAACTACGAAGTGGATGGCTACAAGCGGCTTAAACCGATCCAGCAGTATATCACCTTCTCCAGTGATGGCCAGAGCTGGGAGCCTGTCCGGCCGATCCTCGAACGCAACATGTGGCTCTGGCGCATCCGGCCACATGGCGGCAGGTTCTATGGCCTCATCCAAAACCTGACCGCTCCTTATGGCGGCGACGGGCCACAGCGTCCGCACCAGCTTGATCTGGCCGTCAGTGACAATCTGATCGAGTGGCAGACAATCGCCCGGGTGGGCACAGGGCTCAACGAGAGCGACATCTACTGGCACGCCGATGGCGAGGCCTGGATTATCTCCCGCACCATCAAGGCGACAAATAGCTGTTTTGCAACAGCCAAACCGCCCTATACCGACTGGAGCAGCGTCGAGCTTGAGCCGATGGTGCATGCCCCCAACATGTTGGAACACGAGGGAGCCCTCTACGTTGCCGGACGTTCCAATCCTCTCACTGAGGGAGAACCGGTAGCTCCCTGCGGTGACAACTCCCTCTCTATCTGGCGGCTGGAGCGCAACCGGCTGGTGCCCATACTGCGTATTCCGGCCTATGGCGACTGCTCCTATCCCGGTTTCATCAAGGATCCGGCGGGGCGTATCTGCCTCAGCTACTACTCACAGCATGCCTACTATCTCGGTGTCGTTACACCGCCACTGGCTCACTATATGCCCTCTGATGTCTACTTTGCCGAGCTTGAGCTGTAAAGTATCGTCATTTTAGTCTGCCTCGCCCTGCTCAAGGTTATACTCCAGCAGCTTGCGATGGAGGGTACGGCGACTGATGCCGAGTTCAAGGGCGGCACGGGTACGGTTGCCACCCTGCTTCTCAAGTACCGCCAGAATCTTCTGGCGCTCGACATCGGCCAGAGAGCCTTCGGTCAAGGAGGCCAGGGCATTGCCGGCGCTCCCCTTGCCACGGACTGCCTCGCGGATGTTGGAGGGGATGTCGCGCGCTGTCAGGCGCTCGCCGCGTGCCAATACCACCATCTTCTCAATCGTATTGCGCAGTTCGCGCACATTGCCGGGCCAGGCGTAGGCGCTCAGCAGATTGACCGCATCGGCCGTAATGCCCTTGATATCGCGGTTGTTGCTCCGGCTGAATTCATTGATGAAGGTGTCGGCCAGCACCGGTATATCGGTACTGCGTTCGGCGAGGGGCGGCAGGTGGATATTGATCACATCGAGCCGATAGAGGAGATCTTCACGAAACTCACCTTCGGCTACGAGTTGGTGCAGGTCGCGGTTGGTAGCGGCAATCAGGCGGATATCGGCTGAGACCGTTTCACTGCCACCGACGCGCTCAAACTTGCGCTCCTCCAACACTCGTAGCAGCTTTACCTGAATGGTGCTGTCGATCTCGCCGATCTCGTCGAGAAAGAGGGTGCCGCCCACCGCCATCTCAAAGCGTCCACGCCGTCGGCTGTCGGCTCCGGTAAAGGCGCCCTTCTCATGGCCGAAGAGCTCGCTCTCGAGCAGCGAAGCGGAGAGGGAGGCGCAGTGAACGGCGACAAAGGGGCCGCGTGAGCGGGAGCTGAGGCGGTGGATGGCGTGCGCCACCAGCTCCTTGCCGGTACCGCTGGCACCGGTAATCAACACTGTTGCCTGTGATGGCGCCGCCTGGCGGATGGTGTCGAAGATCGGCTGCATGGCCGGAGAGTCGCCGATGATGTTCTCAAAACCATACTTGCGGTCGAGTTGCTGCTCAAGGTCGCGGTTCTTCGTCTCGATCTCGCGCGAGTGGAGTGCCCGCTCGATCAACATGTCGAGGTGGTTGAGGCTGATCGGCTTGGTCAGGAAGTCGTAGGCCCCCTGCTTCATCGCCTCGACGGCCGTTTCGACGCTGCCGTAAGCCGTGAGCAGGATCGTGACTACCCGCGGATGGTGGGCATGGGTACGCTTGAGCAGTTCGAGTCCGTCCATGCCGGGCATCCGCATGTCGGAGAGCATGATATCGACGTTATCATCGGCCAACGCCTCCATGGCGCGCTGGGCATTTTCGGCCAGACGCACCTCGTAGCGACTGCGCAGGGCGCGTTGCAATCCTTCACGGGTATTGCGGTCGTCATCGACGACCAGGATCACCGGGCGGTTTCTGGTTTGTGTCG
Source organism: uncultured Lentisphaerales bacterium (assembly GCA_964599645.1). Taxonomy (GTDB): domain Bacteria; phylum Verrucomicrobiota; class Kiritimatiellia; order RFP12; family JAAYLN01; genus JAAYLN01. The sequence continues at coordinate 3,401 of CAZRGQ010000078.1, forward strand.
GCATCTTAATCTGACTCCTTTGGTGCGGTTGCGGCTGCCTCGGCCACCGGTGACGGTGCCGCAATCTTGCGGATACGCCGTTCTACGAGCGGCAAGAGAATGCGGAAACGGGTGCCGCTCTCCGGTTTGCTTGATACCTCGATCTGCCCGCCATGCTCCTGCACGATGCGCTGCACGATCATCAGCCCCAGCCCATGCCCGCTGTTCTTGGTGGTGTGGTAGGGTTCAAAAATACGGTTGAAGTCGGCTGCCGCAATGCCGATGCCGCTATCGAGGAAGTCAATAGAGAGGTAGACGTCGCCAACCTCGAAGGAGATCGTCATGGCGCCACCATCAGACATCGCCTCTAAGCCGTTCTTGATCAGGTTGAAGAAGACCTGGCGTATCTGGGCCGGATCGATCTTGATTAGCGGCACCCCTTCGGTGCGTGCGACAGTCACGTCGATACGGCGATTTTCGATCTCGCCCCGCATCAGATCGAGCGTGCCGCGCAGGAGTTCGACGATGTTGGCCAGTTCGAGCTGCGGCTGTGAAGGGCGCAAGGCCCGCAGAAACTGCGTGATAATGGCATCGAGCCGCGCCACCTCGCTGCGTGATACCTGCACCAGCTCCTGCAACGACGCCACCGTCTCCGGGGAAATCTCCTCTAGTTCACGTGCCATCAGTTCGAGGTGGATATTGAGAGCGTTGATCGGGTTGCCGATCTCATGTGCCACCCCTGCTGCCAGCAGTTTGATGGCGTTGAAACGTTCGCCCTCCAACAGCGAGGCCTCCTGCTCGCGATCACGGGTAATATCGCGCAACATCACGAGCACGCCACCGGTTTCATGCTCCTCTTCATGCAACGGCACGGCGTAGACGCTCAGGAAACGATGTTCAGGGTAGGTAACTTCGATCTCACGGCTCATGAGGTGACGCCACGACTCATCGTCGCCCGCCTCTGTCAAGTGTTCCCACTCAAAGTCGAGGAGGAAGCGGGTCATCGAGTGGCCGCGCATCTTCTCGGCATCGAAGCCAAAGAGGCGCTCAGCCGCACGGTTGGCATAGTTAAGGCGTCCGGCATCATTGAGCACGATCACCCCCTCCTGGATCGACTGAAAGACCAGCTCCAGCAGACCGCGCTCACGCGCCAGTCGCTGCATCTGAAACTGCAAACTCTCAGGATCGATCTTGTCGATACGTGAGACCAGTCGCTCAAAAAAACCGGCCATCTCTCTCCGTCTCCCTATGCCTCTGGTGGTGGGTTCAAATTACGCCTTGAAAAACTCTGCAAAAGAGCTTAAAACTTATAGCGCGCAATTTCAACGTTTTTCCATCGCGACAAGGATTCACATGAGCAAAGATAAAAAGACTGCCGCCACTCCCGCCACTCCCGCCAATCAGGACGGGAATATGCCCGCCTCTCTGCCGGTGGAGCTGCTGCCTCTCTATGATTGGTACGTCAAAGAGGGCCGCAGTTGGCTGACAACTGCAGCCATCGTGCTGCTGGTAGTGTTGGCCCTGCTGGCCTTCAGGCGTCATCAGGGCGGCAAGAGCAGCGAGGCTTCAGCCGCACTGGCCAGTGCCGAGAGTGTTGAGAGTCTGGAGAACCTCAACGCCCAGTATGGTCGCACCAAGGTCGGCCCGCTGATCCGGATCGCACTGGCCAGAGCCTACTACGAGGCTGGCAACTTCGAGTTGGCCCGCACCACCTTTGAGGAGTTCGTCAAGCGTCACGGCAAACACGAGATGGCCCCCGCTGCCCGCCTCGGCATTGCCGCCGCCCTGGAGGGGGCACAGGAGTTTGACCAGGCGTTGGCGGCCTTTGCCGCCTTCGACAAAGAGTTTCCGGCTCCGCACTATCTCAACGCCCTGGCTGCGATGGGGCAGGCACGCTGCCTGGCCGCCCTGCAGCGCAAAGAGGAGGCGCTCGACACCCTGGATCGTCTGATCGTCACCACAACCGATACCACTTGGGAGGAGGAGGTCCGCGCCCTGCGCCCGGTTATCGAACGCTTTGAAGGCTTCAAAACCCGCTCGATCTTCGATCAGCTCGGAGTCGCCTCACAGAGTCTGGCCGCTGAGGCCGTCTCTCTCGATGCGCTGCTCGATACGCCGATTCAGAGTCAGAGCGACGAGAGCGCCACGCCGGTAGTCGATGCCCCGCCCGCTGAGGCCGGGACTGCAACAGTGCCGGAGACGGCCGAGGCCGCTCAGCCGGAGCCCGAACCTCTCACCAACTGAGTGCAAAGACCCGATGGAGCCGCAGTCTACCCATATTCTGAGCACCTATAAACTGGTCTTCCCCGAACATCTGAACCAGTTCGGCTTTCTCTTCGGTGGCAACCTGCTCAAGTGGGTCGATGAAACGGCCTGGATGGCAGCCAGCAGCGACTTTCCCGGCCACCACTTTGTGACGGTAGCTCTAGATCGCGTCGAGTTTCGCAAGAGCGCCCAGGGTGGCAATGTGCTCCGCTTCGATATCAGTCGCGAACGGATCGGCCACACCTCGGTCACCTACCGCGTCGATGTGGTGCGCCGCTGCCTCGCAAGCGGCCGTGATGAGAGTATCTTCTGCACCAATATCACCTTTGTCCGTGTCGACGACCAGGGAGAGAAGCTGCCGCTCACGCCGCTGCACACAAGCCGGTTTTAGAAGATTTACCAAAAAGCGCACCTGTGCTAAGATAAACGTCTATCTGTTTGGACTATCCCTGCCTGGTTACAGTCTGTTGCAATTCGTTGGACGATCACAACAGGCGCTACGCAGCCATCGTTCTAAAGGACACTGTGCAACTCCAATTCCATAACACCGCCACACGCGAACTTGAAACCTTTGAACCGCTCCATGAGGGTGAGGCGCGCCTCTATACCTGCGGCCCCACCGTCTACAACTTTGCCCACATCGGCAATTTCCGCGCCTATGTCTTTGAAGATATCCTGCGCCGCGTGCTGCGCTACGCCGGCTACCGCGTCACCCAGGTGATGAACCTCACCGATATCGACGACAAAACGATCCGTGGCGCTATCGGTGCCGGAGTCTCACTGCAGGAGTATACCCGTCCCTACATTGACGCCTTCTTTGAGGATATCAAGCAGCTCAACATCGAAGAGGCCGAGCACTACCCGGCAGCTACTGACCATATTCCCGAGATGCTCGCCCTGATCGAAAAGTTGGTCGCACGCGGCTACGCCTATCAATCGGACGACAAGTCGGTCTACTTCAACGTCACCAAATACCCCAACTACGGCTGCCCGGCGCAGATCGATCTGGACGGGATGCGGGGTGGGGCACGTGTCGCACAGGATGAGTACGATAAAGAGAGCATCGGCGATTTTGCCCTCTGGAAGGCGTGGGACGAGGCCGACGGCAAGGTCTTCTGGGAGTCGCCCTGGGGGCGCGGCCGCCCCGGCTGGCATATCGAGTGTTCAGCCATGTCGATGAAGTACCTCGGCGAGACCTTCGATATCCACACCGGCGGCATCGACAACCTCTTCCCGCACCACGCCAACGAGACGGCACAGTCGCAGGGCGCTACCGGCAAAGAGTTTGTCAAAATGTGGCTCCACTGTGCCCACCTGCGCGTCAACGGCACCAAGATGTCGAAATCGCTCGGCAACTTCTATACCCTGCGCGACCTGTTGCAAAAGGGGTGGAACGGACGTGAGATTCGCTTTGTGCTCGTCAATGGCCACTACCGGCAGGCGCTCAACTTCACCTTCGACGCCTTGACTGCTGCACGCAGCGCTCTGGCGCGGATCGACGATTTCAGCGACCGCCTGGCCACGACCGCCAACGGCGCTGCGCCGGAGGCGGAGCCCCCGGTCTGGGCACGCACTGCACTGGCCGATTTTGAGGAGGCCATTGCCAGCGACCTCAATCTGCCGGAGGCCTTTGCCGCCCTCTTCGGACTGATCTACAGCGGCAACGTCGCCCTCGACAAACAGGAGGTCTCAGCGGCAGCCGCTGCGGCCGTTGCCGCCACCATGGCGCGCTTCGACACGGTTCTGGGGCTGATCGACTTTGAGCGGACCTCGGCCTGCGACCAACTGCCACCGGAGGTTGAAAAGCTGTTGGCGGATCGTGCGACGGCACGCCGCGAGCGCAACTGGGGAGAGTCGGACCGCATTCGCGACCTTCTCAAGGAGCAGGGCTGGGAAGTCAGGGATACCCCCGATGGTCAAACCTGCAAGCCGCTCTAACGAGTAGCCACAACTCCGGCCTATTCGCTCCGCAGTCGCAACTCGCCTTTGACCCAATCCGGCTCCAGTCGCCAGGCCAACCCCACCGAGCCGCGCAACTCCGTTGCCTCTACCAAACGTCGTATTCCATCCATGAGATCGGCCTCCTGCACCGTAGCCTTGACCGCCCCCAGCGAAGTGGCGAGGCGATAGACGGCATAGATGTGCCGCAACTCATCGCTCACCCGCAAAAGGTCGAGCCAGCAGAAGCCGGAGACACCCTGCCACTCCTGCAGTACCTGCTGCAACATGGCACCGTAAGCGGCTTCACCCCCGCTGCCAAAGCGTCGTTGCGCCTCCAGACTGGTCAGCGACGTGCAGAGCGTCAGCCAGCCGGGATGGAGCTCGACCACGGTGCAATCCTCCGTTGCTAGGCGGATATATTTGTTCTTGGGCAACCAGTCGATTATGCGCCTGCCCTGTGTCGTCTCCGCCTCCGGCCGTATGCGCAGCGGCAGCTTACTGCGTGCTGCAATCATCTCGATCGTCGCCTCGATAGCCGCCGCCTCTCCCGTCGGTTCGGGATAGAGCAGTGTCATGGCTGGTACCCCCAGATTAAAGACCTTGCCCCCCAGAGCCTGCGTTGTGATATAGAGCGCCGCATCACTCCCCGTTGCCGGTGCCTTGGACACCAGCGGCAGCCCCGGCATGGCACTGTTGAGCACGGCATGTGCGGTAGTGGCGGGCAGGTAGAGGATGGCCGCAGCGGCTGCCGGAGCCAGCGCCTCGGCTGCCGCACAGCGACCGGAGAGATAGTCGGCACTCCCAGCGCCAAGAGCAACACTATGTGGCGCCCGCAGGGAGAGGGCGATCTCGTTGGCGGTAAACTTGGTAATGGCCGCCTCAACAGGGTCCGTTAGCGGCAATGGCAACGGACTCGCCGCCGGCTCCAGCCAGCAGCGATGCGGTGCGCAGCCGCTCTGCTGCCAAGGCTTGGGGTCACCCCGGAAAATCGGCGCCAGGGGGGCATCATGCACTACGCGCCAATCGAGACTGCGTACCGCGTCGGGATCATCACCCAAGGTCGCCAACAGGATGTTTTCACGCAGGTAGAAGGCGACCTTCTCCCCCATCTCACCACGTGCCTGGCGTCGGCGTGATGCCGTATAGAGGTAGCGTGTGCCCGCCTCGGTGGTCTGCAACCGGCCGAGCCCCGGCACCCAGCGTACCGCCAGCATCGTCCGTAAGAGCGGTCCCCGCCAGCCGGCCCAGCTCGCCCCGGTCCAACATGGTTCCGCTCCCGGCCCCAGCGCCGGACTCCAGCCGATCAGCGAGCGTCTGCCCGAAACGAGCCGTACAATCCAGACGATATTGGTATCTTGCGACCACTCCTCGACCTTGCGTATACCGGCCCCCTGCAGCGTCTGCACCAGCAGCGGGTTGTCAAAACGCTCACGCCAGACACCCGAGAGGTTGAGGTGCTCGCTCACAAAGAGCGAGTTCTCCGGCATGGCGCGGAAGACCCGGTCACGCCGCTCGGGGACATGGCCGAGCCAGCCGAGCACGATCAGCACCAGCGCTGTTATGCCGAGCCTGCGAAGCCATTTGCGTCGTAAAAAAACCAGTTCATGGGGGTGTGACATAACTACTCTCGTCTCGTCAGATCGGTACAGGGGTAGATGATAGAGAGACTCCCCACCATCTTCAAGCCAAAACCATGATTTTAGGACTAATTAAAGCAGCGGATGAACCCGGTGGTCTCTTTGAAATTCAAAAAAGAGGGCGTGGCTTGCGATGGGATATTGCGACCTGCAAGCGATTGAGTGAGCAATGCCTGAAGATCGGGTTGGTGGCTGCCGGTCAGCACATACATGCCTCTCTCCCTTTATACAGATTGCAAGTCGAACTTTGAATGTGTATAGACTGAGGGCTGCACGGATGCCTTCGCTGTCAATTGAACCCATGACCTCCGACCCCATGACTCTCGCTATGAAGCTATCTGGGAGAGCCATGACAGATGTCAAGAAGCATTACCGGTATCTCTTCGATGCGCGAGAGAGCCTTATCATTGGTGAGAAGGGTCGCCTTTGTGGACATGGCTGAAGCGACTTGAAAGAGATCGGGCAGTGGCAACTTATATTTGGCGCGCAAGGCACCAGCCATTGTCCCGATAGCAGGTGTAATAGAGAAGAGTTGCAGGTTGGGAAAATTCTCGAGTGCCAGTCGATAACTCTCTGCAATATCGGAACGGCCTTTTGCCAGCGGCTTCACTACCAGCTCTGCCATTGTGATAGGAGTTATAATACCTTTCAGCTCGCCATTGCGTACTCTCTCAAAGAGCGCTTCACATTTTGCTGCAAAGGGCGCCACATCCTCAAAAAGGTAGATCAGCAACATTGTATCAAAGAGAACCACCCTATTTTTGAGAGAAAAACTCATTAGTGCTCCCACTCGGCACGCAACCTTTTAACGTAAGCGGCAGCATCGTTACCATCAGCAACGGCCAACCCAAGGCCTCGTAAAGTAGAGGTATTGCTTGCCGGATAGATGACAATTGTCTTGTTCCGTGCTTCTACTCTAACTTTAGTTGCCGGTTTGAGGTTAACTTTTTGGCGTACCGCTTTCGGTATAACTACCTGATAGCGCGAGCCAACCATTGCATTATTCATACTTCTCTCCATTTTTCACTCAAATGATGTGGCGATCATACCTTGTTGTCTCCCGGTTGTCAACGTCCTCATTTTTTATTTGCCCTTGCGCCCCTTCCCTTGGCTATTGTCAAGTGCTCTTGCAGCCATGCATCCACTCCTTACTGTAACAGACCAAGGTGTTTTCTCACCGTGTTCTTGGCGACCTTCATGGCCTCGGCTGTTTTTGTGATGTTACCACCGTGTTTTTTGAAGATACGCTTCGTGAGCAAGCGAACTGCGGCCTCGAGCTCATCGGGCATCTCTTCTATTGCAGGCTTCAATGGCACGTTCCCCAGCATCTCCTTCTGCTCCGCGAGCAGAGCGGTGAAATCGTGCTGTTTGAGAACTGTGGCTCTCTCCAACAGGTTGTATAGTTCCCGCACATTCCCCGGATAGTCGTATGTCACCAGCGCCTCATGCTGCTCTTTGCGCAGCCTGGAGCGGTGCCGCCGCATCCAATAGTTGTCGGCAATGGGTGCAATGTCGTCCTTGCGCTCACGCAGCGGCGGAATGCGGAGTTGAACCACATTGAGGCGGAAGAAGAGATCTTCACGGAACCTCCCCTCGCGGATCAACGCCGGCAGGTCGCGGTTGGTTGCGGCGACCAGACGGACGTCCACCTCGACCTCCTCTTGGTCACCGACACGGGTGAACCGTCCCCCTTCAAGAACCCGCAGAAGCGTACCCTGAGCCTCCAGCGGCAACTCACCGATCTCATCGAGAAAAAGCGTGCCGCCGTCGGCCTGTTCGAAAACACCGCGTTTGGTCTGCGGTGCACTCAAGGCGTATACGGCGGTGAGCTCCTCAAAACATGAAGGTTGTACTTCACGTAACCATTCCTTCATGGCCGCAGTCTTGAACTGATAGATAGAATCGGTGGCACCCGTGGCAAACAGTCTATATGTCCCCTTATCATCAAGCGGAAGCGCCTCGAGGTTCAGTTCAACTCCATGCTCACGCCGTATCTGCGCCAGCATCCGCATCTCTGTCAGCACTCTGAAGCCCATAAGGTTGAAAATCCGGTAGCCGCAAGATCGCAGTGCGGGTAGTGCCGCTGGCACCACCAACATCTTTTCGTTCGTTGTCAGCACCACGGGAAACGACTTGACCAGATCATCACGCGATATCAAGAGTGCGCAAGCGTGGAGTGCGCGACCGCGCTCTGTGCCATTCGCATCGTATCCCGGGATGCTGATGCGAGCGACATGCCTGTAGCCGTACTTCGCAACCAGCAGCGCTCGAATACGGTCTAAGTCCGAATCGGCGAAGTCAACATTTAGGTCAGGGGTCGTGCGCTTTAGCGGGCTGATAAAGAGCTCCGAGAGCATACCAAAGGCTACCGGGTCGACGCTCGTGATCTTCAGACAGTATGCGACCACGGAGCCCCCGCCACCCTCTCGCCCCGGCCCCACCCTCACGCCCATCGCACGGGCGGCAGTGACATAGTCGTGAACGATGAGAAAATATCCGGCAGCTCCGGCAGATTTTATGGCTCTGAGTTCGTAGGCGATTCTTCTCGCAACATCCCCCGATATTCCGGTCGGCCAGCGTTCCTTGGCGCCTTTGCGAACCAGAGATTCCAGATAGGTATAGTCGTCAGAAAAACCTTCGGGGATTGGGAAGGCCGGAATTTTTGAAAAAGTATCTGTTTGTATAAGAGCCATTTTGCACAAGGGGTGCTAATTGGTTGTTGTCAAAACAAGGTTAATTATGAACAGAACAGACATTTGTGAAATCCTGATAAACAGGTTGGGCG
>CAZRGQ010000079.1:0-8203 GCA_964599645.1 uncultured Lentisphaerales bacterium
ATAGGTACCCGTCAGGAGCGGGTTTAAAGTCAGGCCTATGGGATGCTAGTGAATCGCACCCCATATTTTGGAGATTTGGGGATTGTAATGGACTTTGGCTTTCGCTAACATGTTGGGAATCCCGCCGTCAGGGGTCTCTTGCCATGATGGGCTCCCGCTACGGCTTTTTTCACTCATCATGGTGTTGTGGCGCAATTTTGACGCCGCACGTGCGAGGTGACCATGAAGTTGAGTCGTTCTCTCTTATCCGCCGCTCTGGGGGCTGCTGTCGTGACACTGGTTGGTTGCAACAAGGCCACGGTAGCTGAAAAGCCGGTGGCTCCGGCCGATGCAGTTGCAGATATAGCTGCCGATGCAGTTGAGGCTGCACCGGGCGAGTTCTTTGATCTCGGTGACGAGCTGGCTGGGCAGCCGCTGGCAGCGGCCGTCGATCCGGCACGGGCTTTGGTGACGGTTGACGGGGCGGTGCTGACGTACGGTGATGCCGATACCATGGCACGACGCCATGCTGAGGCCCAGGGTGTGCCGGCGATGCAGCTTGATGCCTTTATGGCGCAGATGGGGCCGATGAAGCGCGCCCAGATGGTTGACCAGTTCGTCGTTTCAACGCTTCTTAAAAATGAGGCGGCGGCTCGCAAGATCGAGGCTGATGACTCCACGGTGAACGAGGTGATCAGCAATCTGACCAGTCGCCTGCCGCCCGGGATGACACTGGAACAGGCGCTGGAGGATGTGGGGGTGTCAGTCGAGAAACTGCGTCAGGATGTGCGCGAGCAGGAGACGCTGCGTAGCCTCTACGTGATGGAGACGGAGTCGATTGCCCCGGCCAGCGAGGCCGAGGTAGCGGCCTACTACGACGAGCATCCGGAGCAGTTTGTCACGGGAGAAGAGGTGACAGCACGCCATATCCTGATCGGCGCGCCGCAAGATGATGAAGAGCAGCGGAGCGCTGCCAAGGCCAGGGCAACAGAACTGCTGCAGGAGCTGAAGGATGGCGGCGACTTTGCCGCCCTGGCGGCCGCCAACTCCGACTGCGGCTCCAAGGAGCAGGGCGGCAACCTCGGCAGCTTTGGGCGCGGAGCAATGGTGCCGCCATTTGAAAAGGTAGCCTTTGCGCTCAAACTCAATGAACTCTCAGAGGTGGTAGAGACGCAGTTCGGCTACCACATTATTGAGGTTACAGAGAAGAGCGAAGGCGGCAAGACCCCATTGGAAGAGGTGCGTGAGGAGCTGACCGAGCAGCTTACAGGCGAGAAGCGCAGTGAAGCCTTTGAAAAGCTGATCGAAGAGCTGCGCGCCAAGGCGACCATCATTCACGACGAGCCGGATACTATTGAAGAGGCGGCAGAAGAGGCTGCTACTGAAGTCGCTGACGCCGTCGAAGCCGTGGTAGAAGTTGCCGATGCCGTTGCTACTGAGGCTGCCGCAAAGGCCGCTGAGGCTGTCGAAGCTGTGGCTGAAGCTGCCGATGCCGTTGCTACTGAGGCTGCCGCGAAGGCCGCTGAGGCTGTCGAAGCTGTGGCTGAAGCTGCCGATACCGTTGCTACTGAAGCTGCCGCAAAGGCCGCTGAGGCTGTAGAGGCCGTGGTCGAGTAGGTTCGTATTCGTATCCAGAAGTCAGTATCCAGAGGTTACTTGGCAACGGTTTGGATGCCATTTCGTTGAATACTGGCTTCTGAATTCTTGGTGCGCATCCACTATTGTGGATCGCACCACTATCGTAGGTGGCGGTATCTTTTTTGTGTGACAAAATGGGGTTGAGAAGTTACTCTATCACATCTGAGTTTTTCACCCTACCAGCATTCTAAGGATAAAGCACATGCAACCAATTGATTGGAGCCGTCTCGGCTTTCAATATCTGGACACCAACGCTCACATTCGTCACATCTGGCGCCACGGCACATGGGATGAGGGCGAGTTGGTGGCCGAACCCTATCTCAAGCTCCACATAGCCGCTACCTGCCTCCATTATGGTCAGGCCGCCTTTGAGGGGCTCAAGGTGTTTCGTTGTAAAGATGGGCGGGTGCGTGCCTTCCGCCCCTACGACAACGCGGAGCGTATGGTCCAGACAGCCCGCCGGATCTGCATGGCACCGCCGCCTGTCGAACTCTTCATTAAGGCGCTCAAGCGGGTGGTGGCGGCCAACAGCGATTTTATACCGCCCTATGGTACCGGCGGTTCGCTCTATATCCGGCCACTGCTGATCGGCTCCGGGGCGCAGATCGGCGTTGCGCCTGCCGATGAGTATACCTTTATCATTCTGGTGATGCCGGTGGGGCCCTACTACAAGGGAGGACTCCAGCCGGTCAGCGCCATGATTCTGGATAGTTATGACCGCGCCGCGCCGCAAGGGGTGGGGCATGTCAAGGTGGCCGGCAACTACGCTGCCAGCATCTATGCCCATGAACAGGCCAAGGAGCAGGGCTATCCTGTCGAACTCTATCTCGACGCCAAGACGCATACCTACGTTGAGGAGTTTGCCACCTCCAACTTCTTTGCGATTACCCGTGATGGCAAGTATGTGACGCCCGCCTCGGCCTCGATTCTGCCGAGCGTCACCAATGAGACGTTAAAGCAGGTGGCCGCCGATATCGGTCTGCAGGTTGAGGTGCGCCCGGTGGCCTTTGATGAGCTCGACACCTTTGCCGAGATCGGCGCCTGCGGCACAGCGGTGGTGGTCACGCCGATAAACAAGATCGTACGTGGCGACCGTGTGATTACGGTTGGCAAGCCCGATAGCTGCGGGCCCGTCTTGCAGCAGCTCTATCACAGGGTGCAGGGCATCCAGTATGGCGAGCTGCCCGATACGCATGGCTGGTGCCTCGATCTGGAGATCGACGACGCTGGCTGAGTTACGGCGCGACGGTAAGCAGCGGAGTGCCAGCGACGGTCTGCAGGCGTCCGGAGAGGAACCAGAGGCCGTCGCTGTGGAGCGACTTGATGATCAGGCTGTTGCGGCCGGCTGTGAGGCTGAGGGGAACGATCAGATTGCCCGGAGCCCACTCGCGCAGGCTCAGATCGCTGGCCACCGGTTGACCATTATGCCAGACCTGCACACCGTCGGAGAGTCCGAGAGCCAGACGCGCCTCACAGGCTGCAGGCACGTTGAAGCTGGTGCGGGCATAGGCAGCCGAGAAGTTGGCCTGACGGCGGAAGAGACGCGCAAAGTGGATCAGGTGGTCGGTCTCAAGCTGCGTATCGGTCGGCGGTGCTAACGGTTGCCAGGTGATGAGAGTGCCATCAGCCGCAGTGAAGTATGGTGCGCCAAAGGGCGGCTCTGTCACTTCAGGTGGCAGGGGCGTGCTGCTTAAACGAGCGTCGGGCAGCGGAAAGGGTCCCAGCACCTCCCAGTTGCTGATCGAGGGGTTGAGCGTGCGATCGGCAGTGAGGGTCAGCGGCAGTTCCAGCCACTGCAGGTCGGCGCGTAGCGTGATATGAAGCGGCCCATGCATGGGTTCGCTCCAGGTAATAGTCTGGCTCTTGTCGCTCCGGCTGTTGAAGCGGGTCGTGCTATGGTGACGCCCGTTGAGCGACCAGGCAAGCGTTCCCTTGAGCTCTCCGGCAATGGGTGGTTCCAGATGGGCCGTGGCGCCGTGGGGGTGCAGCACCAGTTCAAGATTGACATCTGAGAGGTCGGCAAGAGCCGCATTGCGTACGGCCGGCGGCGCCTTGGCACGACGGACTTCCCGTCCAAGCTCATGCCAGAAGGCGCTGCGTTCAAACTCACTGGCCGGCAGGCGGTTGGTGCTCGCCGCAGCATCGGCCAGCAGGAGATTGCGTGCCAGCAGCAGTGGCGTCGGTGCAGCCGGACCAAGGGTATGGGCGGCACGGTAGAGCGGGCCAAGCGCGGGCAGGGGGTCGAAGCGTGAAGCGGCAGGAGCCGTGCGCTGTGGCGGCGCGGGAGCGGCCGCTGGCGCAGGCCAGAGAAGCGGCTTGAGGGCGAGTCCGGGTGCCGTGGCGAAGAGGGTCAGCGGGGTGGCAGACGTCAGGGCTTGATACTGCTCCGGTGCAAGTGGCAGCGTGGCCTGCTGCGCCGGCTGCGTGGCAAGCTCCAAGTGCAGTCTGTTGGTCGTTACTGTAAAGTGTGCCACGATGGCTTTGTCAGAGAGTGGCAGGCTTGCGCTGTTGGTCGCCAGTGAGATGAGAAACTGCTCGCCATGCTCGATAGCAGCAGTGAAGGCGGCTCCGGTGTGACGCAGTCCGATTATGCCGGGAGCGTCTTGCTTGCCGGGTGCATGGAGCTCGAAGGCGAGCGTGCCGGGAGGTGGAGCCGGGCTAATGCCGCTACAGGGGTAGTCGCGCACAAAGGGATCGGGAGCGGCGGAGGAGGACCAAGCGGGATAGATATCCATCAGAGACTCGCCACCTTGAGGCGCAGCCTGACTGACGAGCCAGTCGCCCTGCTGGTCGAAGCCGTAGTGGCGCTGCACAAAGGTGGGACGGCGCTGCTCCAGCCAGTGGGCAAAGGCCGCGTCGAGAGGCGGCCAAGGGCCGTAGAGGCTGGTCAACAGCCGGTCGGAGGCAGCTTTGGGCTGCTCCAGAGGCGATGAATAGAGCAGTTCGTGACAGTAGATGCGCCACCGCTGCTCATAGGCGGGGGTCGACTGCAGAAAGGCGGTGATCAAGACGTCGAGACCACGGGTGGTATCGCCGCTGGCGTAGAGTTGGCTGAGGGCGGGGCGGCCCTGGCGCTCCCACTCGGTCAGACCGGCCATCAGGTGGTTGTGCATCGGAGCGCGGTCGAGGACATTGATGGTGAGCCGCTGTTGCTCCGGATCATAGACGTGGCTCGAAAAGAGGTCGGCGATGCCTTCGATGAAGAAGCCGTAGAATTGGCGGGTATTACCGGCCAGGCAGTATTGGTAGAGATGTACCAACTCATGGAGGATAATGTAGCGGTTCTGGTAGGGCGAGCCGGCATATTGATAGGCACCCCAGAAGCCCTCCTGCGTGATGCCACCGAGGCGCAGGATGTGCATGTCGTCGCTGATCATGGCACGGATCAGGGCATCACGGTCGGCGGCAAAGACAAAGGCCATGCGTCGCCCCGCCAGAGCGTGATGCGAAGCGCCGAAGAGCGTCTCAAGGTGCGGCAAGGCCATCTCCAGCAGTGCCAGACTCTCGGACACCTGCGCAGCCGGCATGTCGCTCTTGATGGCGAAGTGGCGTGTGACGTACCAGTTGAAGCCGCTGGTGTTGCCGATCAGGTTGCGTGAAAAGGTGCGTGGAATTGTGTGGCCGACGCAGGCCACATCGAGGTGCAGCAGGGTTGAGGTGCGTCCCGCCACGGCCAGCTCCAGTCGCTGCTCAGCGGGCGAGGGGAGAGTGGCACGACTCTCAGTAAGTGTAATGAGAGCGGCGATGTCAGCGGCTGACCGGCTTGCGGTCAGGCAGCCGAGCAGGAGGAGCGTTGAAACCACTCGATATCTGTTGCGCCGTCTCATGTAGCCAATATAGGCAAAGCGGCCGACTGCATCAATTCAAAAGGGTGATGGCTGACGCACGCTGGAGGACTCTCGCGGAGGCACGGCGGCACGGAGGCGGGGTGGGGGAGAACCGCGAAAGACACGAAAAGCGCGAAAACAGGGTGGAAGCGGGGGGGGGTCGAGGTGAGGGAGGCGGAGCAATGTCATAGATGCAAAGGGCGTGTGGAGGTGAACACTGATCGCGCAGATAGCGCGGCTATTTTCGCCTGCTGCGCAGGCCCGCTGATCGCTGAAAATAGCCGTGCTACGGGGGGTACATGAAGGAAGGCTGTGATTTGTTAGAAGTCAGTGGGGACAGAGAAACAGACACCAATGGGAAGTCAATGGGGACAGAGAAACAGACACCATCTATCCATTCTGTGTCCCCAGTGAGTTCCAGTGAGGTTCACCGTCCTATTCTCTGTCCCCGGCGGAGTTTGTTCTCTGTCCCCAGCGGAGTTTGTTCTCTGTCCCCAGTGGAGTTTGCTGCTGTCGGCAGCGGCTGAGTGCGTCAAAATATGGAAGTTGAAGAGATTCCTTGGGCCGAAATGGCTCTGAAGTGAGGATAGAGAGGGATCGAGAGAGTGAAAAGCGCTACTCGATGGTGCCAAGGGCACTTGACGGCCGTTTTGGGGCACAGCTTACCTGTCCGCTAACAAAATAGCGGTTTTTGGGTCGTATATATTGCTGTTTGCGTGGTAGCTGGGCTGCTAATTGAGCATCTGTCGTAGCTTTTTGCCATCATCTCTTTCTCGATGTCGCCAAACTGGGTGTAGAACTCATCGTTCTTCGCCCGCTTTGCTCTGGTCAGATTAGTGTTTCCCATGCTTTACCCGTGTTACATCGTTACCCGTCAATGTCAGCCATCGTAATCCCATGCCGTGGACAACTCAAGCCAGAAATGGTGGATCGCCACAGCCAGAGTGCGTTATCGGTATCGACATCGGAATCGATTACGACAACGATAGCGATGACGATTTCGATAGCGATAGCGATGATTTGGTCACCTACACCGCCCAGTATGCTAACGACGCGGCCACCTCGTCACCAACCTCGTCTTCGATAGGGCGGGATCGCCGAGCTTGCCGCAGGTCAGCCACCATGTGCCTATTCACAGAGCGATTCTGCCGCCTCAAGAGGTTTTGCGCGGGTAATCAGGATTTTCAACAGTTCCAGCCAGCCGCGCAGATGTTCGGCGGTTTTTGTTCTGTCCGCCAGTTCTGTCTGCAAATATTCCGCCCTGTCGTCATGAACGCTGCCGCCATGCGCGATGCAGCGATTGCGTAGCAGAGCAACCGCTTCCGTGGCTGACAGCAACTCACGGGAACCTGCTCCGCCGAACGCCGCGTGGATAGCTTGGAATATCCCTTCCGGCGGGGTCTTGTCGTTCACCGCGAAATCAAGGCAGTCGCGCAGCAAGCCTAACGGCGAGACGGGATTGTCCCACAGCATCAGTCGTTTCAACTGCTTGCCCAAGCGGTCGTAATGCGGCATCGCTTTAGGGTTTGCGCGGCGCATCGGCGGCCTGAACCACTCCTCTTGATCAACGCGGTCGGCGGGCATTCCCGGCGTGAGTGCGCTGAAAACAAACTGCTTTGCGGCATCGTCCAGCGGCGCAAGCAGAGGCTGAAACAGCGGTGCGAAATTCGCGTCCGGCTTGTTCTCATAAAACCGGAACAGCGCCGCCGCTTCTTCTGCCGCCTTGCGCGGACGCGGCGGCAAGGCGTTCAGCAACGCTTCGTCCAGCAAGCCTGCCGCGACCGCTAATTCTTCCGCCTTTTTCTCGCCATACGCGAACAGCGGCATCTCCGTCTCGGTCGCCTCCGTGTTCACAAGCGCCGTCAATTCCGGCGCGGCCTCGCTTGCGAGGGCTGCCAGTGTCCGCGCCGTTGTGCGGCCGAACAGCCCCTCGCTGACATAGAGATAGCTCCACGCCGCGCCCGGCGCGCTGGCCGATTTGCACCATTCCACCGCCGCCCGCGCTTTGCACGGCACGTCGCGGTCTTCGCGTCCCTTCGTTTCCACCAGAAACCGCCGCCCGTCCGTGAGGCGCACAAAGAAATCAGGGAGATAAAACGCCAGCCGTGAGTCCGCGCCGAGATAGTCGATGCGCAGACATTGCGGCCCCGCGTTTTTCACGAACGCCGCCACATCCCCGGCATGTTCAAGAAAATCGGAGAACGCCGCCTCCAACTGCCGGTTGCACGGCACGAGATTGAATAACGTCCGCTTTGCCGTCTTCACGGGATGTGTCTCGCTGTCTGTCGCTTGAAACGGCTTCCATGCCGCCGGGGAGATCGGTGCGGCATCCGCCCGCCGCTCCTGCCGGAGGGTGGTCTTCTCTCGCAATAGTGGCACGAAAACCGCCCGCGTATATTCACGCACATCGCCGTCGGCGAGCCGTGCCACAAGCGCAGGGTCGCCCAGCGTTGTCTGTTGGTCAAACAGTTGTTCCGTCCAGAACCTGCTCAGCAGGGGTGCGAGTTTCGCATGCGCCCCCCGCAACCGCACGATCATTTCAAGTTCTTTGACGAAATAGGAGACCGCCCCGAAGCCGGTGTGCAACAATGGCAGGTGGATTTTCATCTTCTCCACAATCTCGCCCGTCACCAGATGACGGCCTTCGTAGTGGATCACTTCGTCCTTTGCGTTTCCGAGCGGCAGCGGCGACAGTCCGAGTCGGTTGAACGTCTGTTCCACTTCGCTGAAATCTATGTCGCCGAGCGTCGCCGTGTTGA
>CAZRGQ010000079.1:8303-11397 GCA_964599645.1 uncultured Lentisphaerales bacterium
CCCTTCTTGATTTTGCCCTTGAGGTTCGTGTGCAAATTGAACGTCTTCCCGTTCAAATCTTTGAACACGGGATCGCTCTGCAGCCTCCTCGTGATCTGGTCGGCATCCCCGGTGTTCTCGCACATCACAAACATTAGTGGCTTTTTGCCGCTCTTTTGCCACTCGGCGAAACTCGCCTGCCACCGCCCATAGCCGAGCCGCAGATGGCGGTCGTATTTCATGCCGGCGTCGTCATCCGGTGCCGGTTCCATGCCGTCCGCCGCCGTACCCAACACGGGTGTCTTCACAATGCCTGCATCAACCGCCTCGCCCAGCGGCGTGTCGCAGATGATGTGTTTTAGCGGCTGCCCGAGCCTATCGCGGGGCGTTGCCGTGAAATCGATCTGCCCGACCAGCTTTCCACCGCGCTCGGGCAGCGTTTTGTGGAAAAACCCAATCGCCTCGAACCACGCCGATTCGCTGTCCCAGACATGGTGCGCTTCGTCGTTGAGGATTAGGATGCGCTTGTGCTGCAAAATCCGCTCGCGCAGCGCCGCGCCCGTGTCGAGTGCCTTGTTGCGGTTGACTTTCGGCCCCGCCCACGGCGCGGAACTGTCGTCGCCATTTTCGTCACCCGCGCCGCGCTCCTTATACAAGCGGTGGATGTTTGTCAGATAGAGTGTCCCGCCCGTTGCCGCGCCGCCCGCCTCATCTTGCAACACGACCGACATGTTCCAGTCGCCGCGCCACTCCGGCGGGATCAGCGGGTCGCGGTCGAAGATGTCCGCGCCGCCGTCGGGACGGAAATCCTCCCGTAGCCGCTCAAACACAATGATGTTCGGCGCGATGATGACGAAGTGTTTGGCGAGCGGCGAGTTCTCCTCCCGCAGCGCGTGGAAATAACTCCACACTACCGCCAGCGACATCACCTTGGTTTTGCCCGCGCCCGTGGCGAGTTTGCACAGGGTGCGTGACCAGGCGTCCTCCTCCGGCGGGATGCCGTCGGCGAGTTGCCGTTCGCGCTCGCCGCCGAACTCCGTCCACAGTTGCGAGGTAGTTTCCACGCCGCGCACTTCCCGCAGATAAATCAGCGTCTCGATCGCCTCCCGCTGGCAGAAGTAGTAGCGGAACTCCGCCTCGCCGCCGTCGGCGAGCGGCACGCGGTGCGCCTGTGCAAACCAGTGGTGCAGCAAATGGCGCGTGGTCTCGCTCGCGCCCGGATAAAACGCCTCGCGCCACTCGCGCACCGCCGCCCGCAGGTTCTGCACCACCGGCAGTGGTGACGGACGCCGCCGCGCCACTACGCCGTCCTTGACGCGGTGTTGGTTCGGCTCCTCGTGCGGCGCGAAAAGCGGCAGGAACTTGTTGAGCGGGGCGTCCGGCTGGTTGTCGTCCGTGCTCACGCCGTCACCTCCAGTGTCAGTGAAGTCTCGCAGCCGAAGACATCCACCACTTTCACGCAGACCGTGTGCTTGCCTCTGCCTTCGTAGGCATGTCCGGCATCGCTGGTGGTCTTCAACTGCCGCGCCTTGCGCGTGCGGAAATCCTGCCAGTGGTGGACGAAGAGCGGATGTTTATAGTCAAAATCGACTGCCCAGAAATCGATAAAATCGAAGCCGTTTGCAACGGCGCGTTTGTTCATCACCTCGAGTTCTTTTTCCGGCACTTCCGCAAGCGAGGGGAAGAACGCCGTCAGCTCCACGTCGAACCGCGTTTTCTTCCCTTCCTTGCGCTTCACGAGCTGTGCCGACAGCGACGCCACATCGTGGAACGTCACGTGCGTCCGGTTCTTCTCCAGAATTTCACGCGGGATATAGACGAGCCGGATTTGCAGTCCGAACTCCTGATTCAGCGCGGTGGCCGCGCTGCGGATATCCATCTGGAACTCCCATGCCAGGATATGCAGTTCTTTTGCGCCCGCCGCTGCCGCTGCCTGTACGGCCTCGCGCAGCTCCTCCGCCGTGAAAATCGAGTCGATGCCGTCCACATGGCAGAGTGCGCTGCCTTTCGTGCCGTGCAGCAGCGGCGACGCGGGCGACGCCGACGGTGCCGCACCGTAGAATTGCAGCACCACACGCCGATGCTCCTCATCCGCGCCATTGAGCCGTTCCTGCTGCCACCACTGCCGCTCGTAGCGTCCGAGGTTGTACACATCGAAAGCACGGTAGGGCTTGTTTTGCTCATGCAGTTGTGATTGCAGCCCGATCAAACGCTTGCGCGTCGTGTGAATGGCGAATCGCCCCAAGTCCGCCAGGATCCAGCGCCGCCCCAACCGCTCCGCCACCGCCCCGGTTGTTCCCGACCCGCAAAAGAAATCCGCCACCAAGTCGCCTTCGTTACTGCTAAGTTTGATGACACGCTCTAAAAGAAGTTCGGGCTTCTGTGTGGAATACTCCATGTTCGCAAGTGTTCGTGGAATTCGCCACACATCATCAATTTTCTTTTCTGAATACTCTACATAAATTTTTCGTCCGGCTTCATCGCGAACATCAACAGTCTTCCCATTAACCTTCTTCCGTAACGCACGTTTTGTTGTTTCTTCTTTTGGAATCATCAACCTGTTTGCTACAAACCGATCTGATTTTGAAAACTGAAAAATGGTGTCATGATTTCTATCGAGAATGTTTCCCCCAGTTGCGAATTTATCATCGTAATACCAAATAATCTCGTTCCGAAAACTTTCTCTTCCAAAACAATCGGTTAAGATGTCTCTCAAAAGGAAATTCACCCGCCAATCGCAATGCACATAAATGCTTCCGCGTTCGCTCAACAACTCCTTCATCAGCGCGAGGCGTTCGGACATCATGTGCAGATAGGAGTCGGTGCCTTTGCCCCACATGTCGCGGTAGGCGACGGCCTCGATGGTGGACTGCTCTTTGTCGAGCGTCTCCTTGCCGTCGCCGATGGGCAGCGACATAGTGAAATCCGCGCCGACATCAAACGGCGGATCAATGTAGATCAGATCGATCTTGCCTTTGAACTCGGCGAGGAGCGAGGCGAGGACGAGCTTGTTGTCGCCCCAGATGAGCCGGTTGCGGAAGTCGTTGAGCCGCGAGGTTTTCTTCTCGAATAGATCCAGTGTCTGCTGCCCGGCAGCGGCGGCACTATCGCGGGG